>NZ_JAACFY010000008.1:0-184461 GCF_029237305.1 Aeromonas sp. 2MA4
TCGAAGGGGGCACGACCGATGGCCGCACCATCACCCGCGAATGGATTGAACAGATGGCCAAGCGCTACAACCAGTCCACCTATGGCGCCCGGGTCAATATGGAACACATCCGGGGCTTCGACCCCAAGGGCCAGTTCAAGATGTACGGCGACATCACCGCCGCCAAGACCGAAGAGGTCGACATGGAAGGTGAAAAGCGTCTGGCCCTGTTCGTGCAAATCGACCCGACCCCTGAACTGATCGAGCTGAACAAGGCTCGCCAGAAGGTTTACACCTCTGTCGAGATCCACCCCAACCTGAACGAGAAAGGCGCCTACCTGGTGGGGCTGGCTGTCACCGACAGCCCGGCCAGCCTCGGTACCGAAATGCTGCAGTTTTGCAGCAAGGCATCGGCCAACCCGCTGGCCGAACGCAAGCAATACAAGGAAAGCCTGTTCACCGAGGCGCTGGAAACCGTCATCGAATTCGAAGACGAAAGCGACAAAGGCCCCAGCCTGGTCGAACGCATCGCCGCTATGTTCAGCAGCCACAAAAAACAATCCACCGCGGATTTCAGCGACGTGCATCAGGCCGTCGAAGCCGTGGCCAAAGAAGTGACCACCATCGACGCAGACCTGCAGAAGAAGTTCACCGAGCAGGCCAAGACCATCACCGAGCTGACCAGCCAGCTGGAAGCCACCGCCAAAGCGCTGGCTGACCTCACCGCCAAGCTGGAAGGCCAGGAAGATCTCAGCCACAAGCGCCAGCCTGCCACCGGTAGCGACGGCACCACCATTCAAACCGACTGCTAAGGACCCCATCCATGCGTAACGAAACCCGCCAGAAGTTCAACGAGTTCACCGGCCAGGTGGCCAAACTCAACGCCATCACCAGCGCCATGGTGCAGTTCAGCGTGCAGCCCAGCGTCCAGCAGACCCTGGAAACCAAGATGCAGGAGTCGGTCGCCTTCCTTTCCATGATCAACATGGTGCCGGTGGATGAACTCAAGGGCCAGAAGGTCGGCATCGGCATCAGCAGCACCATCGCGGGCCGTACCAACACCGATAGCAAGGACCGCCAGCCCAACAACCCGGCCGCCCTGTATGACCACAACTACGAGTGCGCCCAGACCAACTACGACACCATGATCGGCTACGCCCAACTCGATTCGTGGGCCAAATTCCCCGACTTCCAGACCCGTATTCGCGATGCCATCATCACCCGCCAGGGGCTGGACCGGATCATGATCGGCTGGCACGGCACCAGCGCGGCTCCCGACACCGATCGCAATGCCAACCCCCTGCTGCAAGACGTCAACATCGGTTGGCTGCAGCACATCCGCACAGATGCACCGGCCCAAGTCATGAGCGAGGGCACCGAGGGCAGCGGCAAGATCTACGTGGATACCACCGACGGCGACTACAAGAACCTCGACGCCTTGGTGTTCGATGCCGTCAACGAGCTGATTAAACCCTGGTTCCAGGACGACACCGATCTGGTGGTGATCTGCGGTCGCAAGCTGCTGTCCGACAAGTATTTCCCCATCATCAACGACGCCAGCGACAACCAGAACAAGTTGGCAGGCCAGGTGCTGGTGAGCCAGAAGCAAATCGGCGGGCTCAAGGCTGTGCGCGTCCCCTTCTTCCCGGAAGACGCTCTGCTGATCACCAAACTCAGCAACCTCTCTATCTACTGGCAAGACGGAGCCCGCCGCCGCCATATCGAGGAAGAGCCCAAGCGCAACCGCATCGTCAACTACGAAAGCTCCAATGACGCCTACGTGGTCGAGGACTACGACTGCGCCGCCCTGGTCGAAAACATCGTCATGGGGCCGAACCCGGCCCCCGGCGCGTAAGGGGGTGGTATGACTCCCGCCCGTCGCCACCGCGAAAGAGCACTGGCCGCCCTGCAAGGGGCGGCCAGTCCCCAGTTCGACCAGGCCCGTGCCAACGCTTACGAGCTGCAGCTGATGCAGTTGGCCGAACACCGCCGCACCCTCAAGAGCATCCAGAGCATCGAGCGCAAGATCGACGCCAAGCGCACCATGCTGCCGGTCTACAAGCCGTGGATTGACGGACTGCTTGCCGCTGATCGCGGCGGCCAGGATGACGTCCTGGTGACCGTCATGCTCTGGACCCTCGACACCGGCGATCTGGAAGGTGCCCTACCCATGGCGTCCTACGTGCTCCGCCATGGGCTCAGTACCCCTGATCGCTACGAGCGCACGGCCGCCACCATGATCGCCGAAGAGGTCGCCGATACCGCCATCAAGCAACAAGAAGCCGGAGCGGGTCCATCCACGTCGTTGCTAGGCCAATACATGGCCCGGCTGCACGGCAGCGACATCTTCGACCAGGTGCGCGCCAAGCTGCACAAGGCAGTAGGGCGCGCCTGCCTCGCCGATGGGCGCAAGCAACTTGCCGCCGAGCACTATCGGCGCGCCATCGAACTGCACGACAAGGTCGGCATCAAAAAAGAGCTCGAAGTGCTCGAACGTGAACTGAAAAAAGAACAGCAGCCCGACGCCCAAGGCGGCGGCAGCTAACCGAGCGAACCCCGCACCCTGGGCGGCTCGGGCCTGACGAATGCCAGCGGCATACCAGACGGCCCGACCACCGCCCAACAAGCGGATAAACAAACACAGGAGCACCATGAGCACCGGATTCATTGCCACAGCCCCGACCGCGCCAGATGAAGGGGAGATAGCCAACAGCCCCTTCTGGCCCGCGATCTCGCTGCCTGACCTGCGTGAAACAGTCCGGCTTGATGGCACCGTCACCACCGCCCGCCTCACCCATGCCGTGGTCGACGCCATCACCAGCGTCAACCGGGATCTGGCAGATTGGCGCAGCGCCCGTCAGGCCGAAGGCCACGCCACCCTGGCCGCTGTCCCGAGCGAGGTCATCAACAACGAATCGGTGCACCTGCACAGCTACCGGCGCGCCGTCTATGCCATGACCCGCGCCAACCTGCTGGAGCGTTACACCGACTACAGCGCCACCGGTGACGGCGTCAAAGGGGCCGATGCCAAAATCATCAGCTCGGATGACCTCTACCGGGATGCCCGCTTTGCCATTCGCGACATCCTCGGCACCACCCACAACACAGTGGAGCTGATCTGATGCAACTGCGCAGCCAACAGGGCGACACCCTCGATCTCATCCTGTTCCGGCATTACGGCTACACCGCAGGCATCACAGAGCAAGTGCTCAACCTCAACCCCGGTTTGGCCACGCTCGGCCCCATCATCCCGACCGGAACCCTCATCAACATGCCAGCGGCCCCCACCCAGGCCGAGCAGCCGCTGATCCAGCTATGGGACTGACCATGAGCCGCCTCGACGACGAACTCGAACGACTGGCCGACATCAGCGATCAGCAAATCGCTGCCCGCATTCATGCCGCCCGCATCAGCGGCACCGGCCCCCACTACTGCATCGACTGCGAAAACCCCATCCCGCAGGCGCGCCGTGAAGCGATCCGGGGCTGCGAACGCTGCGCCGAGTGCCAGACCATCACCGAATTCCAAACCGCTCGCCACTACGGCGGCAAACGATAACAACAGGAGAGCACGATGCCAGAACCGATTTCATCCAGTGCAGCAACCAGCACCCTCACCGGTCTGGCGCTGCTGTCCCTCTTTCCGGGCGTTGACCCCGGCGTACTGCTCGGTGCATTCGCCGGGGCGCTGGTGTTCATCGCCACCACCGCCGAACTCGGCAACCTGCGCAAGGCGGGCCTGTTCGTTGCCGCCTTCGTGGCGGGCGCGCTGGCGGCTCCGCTGGTTGCCGCCATGCTGGCCAGCGTGCTGCCGCTCAGTGTCGAAGTACCTAGGGCCGTCGGTGCAATGCTGGCCTCGGCGCTGGCCGTCCACCTGTTGCAGTGGATCCTGCGCAAAACGCCGGAAGACCTGCTCAAACTCCGCAAAGGGGGCTGACATGAAACAACAGGAAAAGACAGCTTTCTCTCTGGTCAAGCGGCTGGAAGTACTCCTGATAATTGGTGAGAAATCAGCATTGATATTGGCAGCAATCTGCTTGTGGCTGATGTTGATTGAGTTTCTGAACGGAGCACCTCTAGACCCGGTGAGCACCTTAGGGAAAGCAGTAATTTGCGCGTTCGTTATTGAACTGGCGCGAGTGGTAATCCTGTTCATCAAATGGGCTCAGCGTAAGCGCCAAGCCTGCAAAGGGGGCTGACATGTTGACCATCCTCTACGCCATGATCTGCGCCGCCATCGCCCTGCGACTGGCTACCTTCAACCGCAACGGGGGCGACTACCGCCCCCTTCCTGCCCTGCTGGCATGGGTCATCACAGTGGCCGCCGGCTCCGTGCCACTGCGCGCCATGCTGGGTGTCATGCCATCACCAGATCCCGCCGCCGTCCTGCTGGCCGCCGTGGTGCTGACCGCCCTGCTCGGGTCGAGGGGGTCAGTCATGCGCCTGATGCCCCGCCGCCGCCAGCAGCCAACCACCGCCCGCCACCTGAACGGGAGATTTCAGCCATGAGCCTCAAAAAAGGGGATACCGGCACCGCCGTGGCCGATCTGCAGCGCCGCCTCACCAAGGCCGGTTATCCGGTAGAGCCTGACGGCTGGTTTGGCGATGCCACCGAGCAGGCCCTGCTCGCCTTCCAGCGGGACCACATGATCGCCGCCATCGGTCAGGCAGGCCCCCGCACAATGACCGCCCTGCTTGGCAGCGAGCGCGGCAACCAGCTCACCATCCACCACATGCAGAGCGGGGCTGACCTGCTGGCCCTGCCACTCGCCACCATGGCCACCGTCGCCCAGGTCGAAAGCATCGGTGAAGGCTTCACCAACGCCATGCGCCCCGTGGTGCTGTTCGAGCGGCATGTGTTCTACAAGCAGCTCACCAAGCACCTGGGTAAGGCAACCGCCGACCAGATGGCCGCCAGCTACCCCAATCTGGTCAACCCCAAGCGCGGCGGCTATGCCGGTGGCGCGGCAGAGTGGGAACGGCTGCAACTGGCCATCAGCCTGCATAGGGATGCCGCCATCGAATCGGCCAGCTGGGGCATGTTCCAGATCATGGGCTACCACTGGCAGGCGCTGGGCTTCACCTCGGCCGGCGACTGGCTGGCGGCCATGCAGCGCAGCGAGGTCGACCACCTCACCGCCCTGTGCCGCTTCATCCAGCAAGACGCCGCCATGCACAAGGCCCTGCAAGGGCGTAAATGGGCCGACTTTGCCCGCCGCTACAACGGCCCCGCCTACAAAGAAAACGACTACGACACCAAGCTGGCCAAGGCATACGACCACTTTGCCAAGGTCTACCTGGTGCAGGAGGTGGCAAATGCACATTGAAATAACAGGCCGAGAAACAGGTAAAACGGAACGGCTTATCGCGACAGCGAACCAGTTGATAGCCCAGGGCAAGAAAGTAGTGATTGTCTACCCCAGTGGCGCTCGTCAGGCAGATTTTAAAAAGTGTTGTCCGGGGGCAAAAGTCAGCGGTGACAAAAACCTGACTAAACAAGAGTGGTTTGCAGACCTCGACGCAGACCCTGATGCGATCTGGATGTATGACGAGTTCGACTGGTTCCAAAAACAGAGCGTTATCAAGATCCGTCCCAATGGGTATTACTACACCACGCCAAGGCCGCCATTTAACTTGATGAAGCCAACGGGGAACCGCCCCATTGCCAAGTTGATGCAGACGTATCAGACCCACGTCGACACCATCATCATCATGCCCTGTCACACTCGCCATCGTGACGACTCGATTCCGATGGATTTCTGGGGGATTGATTGTGCTGACTAACCTACTGCGATCCCCCCTCACCTGGTTGCTGCTGGCCTTGGCCATCGCCTTGGGCGGCTGGGGCTGGTCTGCCACCTCTGCGGCGACCGCCAAGGGGAAGGTCACCACCCTGCAAAGTGACCTCAAGGCCGCCGACGACAAGGCCAAAGAGGCCGAGCGGCGGGAACGACTCAAAGACACCACCATCACCACCCTCACCGGCGAGCTGACCGCCCAGGCAGAAGCCGCAGCCCAACTGCAAAACCAGCTCGGCGAACTGTCGATGACCGCCGCCACCCGCGCCGACACCATCAAGAGGCTCAAACGTGAAAATGCTGAACTTCGGACTTGGGCTGATAGCCCTCTGCCTGATCCTGTTATCAGGCTGCTCAAGCGCCCCGCCATCACCGGCGCCGCAGATTATCAGGCTCACCTGTCAGGGCCTGACCCCCTGCCAGCTGCCGCCAGCCAGCCCGGTCAATAACGGCGACCTGCTTGACCAACTGACCCAGACCGAGGCCGCCTGGGCCAGCTGCGCCGCCAAGGTCGATAGCCTCATCACCTGCCAGCAACGGCAGCAACAACAAGGGAGCGGGGATGGAAAAGCCAAAACAGATCCGTGAAGTGCTGACCAACTGCGTGCCGCACCTCAAGACCAACCCAGACAAACTTCACATCTTCATCGCCCCGGGCAACGTTGAAAGCACCGGTGCCCGCTCGCTCTCGTTCGAGTGGCAATACCCGCTCTCTATCGGGATTGAAGATTTCGCCGGCCATCCGGATCAGATCATGGTGCCGCTGCTGGCTTGGCTGCGCCAACACCAGCCCGAGCTGATGACTAACGACGAACGGCGCAAGGATGGCATCACCTTCGAGGCCGAATACCTCGCCAACGACCTGATGGACCTCATCATCACCGTCAAGCTGACAGAGCGGGTCAGGGTCTGGCAAAACGAACAGGGGATAGGCTGGGAGCACCTGCCAGAGCCGCCGGAAGACCCCTACGACGGCATAACCTGGGAACTCTTCATCAATGGGGAGCATCAGCCATGGCCACCGACGACCTGAGCCGCCTGACCCAATGGGCCGATGGGCTGCTGGCCAGCATGGAACCCGCCGCACGCCGCCAGTTGGCGGGCGAAATGGCGCGCAAGCTGCGCGACAGTCAAGCAGGCCGGATCCGCACCAACATCCAGCCAGATGGCAGCCCCATGACCCCGCGCAAGCCACAGCCCAAGTTGAAAAAAGGCAGGGGCCGCTTGCGCAGAAAAATGTTCTTCAAAATCACCAGCAGAACCTGGTTAAAGGCCAGCGCCACCCAATCACAGGCCGTGGTTGAGTTTGTCGGCTCGGCCAACCGCCTCGCCACCATCCACCAATATGGCTTGAAAGACCGCATCAAGGGCCGCGAGATCCGCTACCCCGCGCGTGAACTGCTTGGCATCACAGAACAAGAACGCGATCAACTCGAAACCACCCTGCTTACCCACCTAACCAAAGGGCTGTAATCATCGCCGCCAGTGTATCCACCGTGGATACACTGGCGGCCCCTCGCCTTACTCGCCATTGCCCAAAACAATGGCCCCATGCAACCGACCCCGACCGAACTCCAACGCCTGATCGACAACCTGATCCGCATCGGCACCGTGACCGCCGTGCGCTCAGGGGAATGTCGCGTCAAAACCGGCGACATCGAAACCAACTGGCGGCCCTACACCACAGAAAGGGCCGGGGCTAACCGTACCCGTCACCGCCTGAGTGTCGGCGAACAGGTCATCTTGTTGTCAGTCAGTGGCGATCTGCGCAATGCGTACATCCTCGGCTCACTCAACGCCACCGCCGCAGACGAGCCACTGGCTGACGATGACAATCCCGATATCGATCGCACCGAATACAGTGATGGCGCCGTCATCGAATACAACCCGGACACCGGCGCACTCAACGCCACCGGCATCAAGTCTGCCAATATCGCGGCCAGTGTCACCGTCAAGCTGATCACCCCCTTGGTGGAATGCACCCAGGCGCTCAAGGTCGGTACCACCATCACCGCCGGCGGTAAAATTACCGCGCCCACCGCCAAGATTGGCAACGTCGAAGTCACCACCCACAAACACAGCGGCGTCAGCACTGGCGGCGGCCAAACAGGGGGCCCTGTATGAACTGGCTCGGCATGAACGCTGCAACCGGTCGCGCCATCAGCGCGACCAACCACATCATCCAGTCGGTGCGCGACATCCTCATCACACCGGTGGGCTCTCGCGTCATGCGCCGCGACTACGGCAGCGAGCTGTTTTACCTCATCGACCAGCCCCAGCATCAGGCCACCCGCCTGCGCCTGATGGCCGCCACAGTGCAGGCCCTCATCAACTGGGAACCCCGCATCACCATCACCAAAGTCGATGTGCAGAGCGGCGGCATGGATGGCTCACTCACCATTGAACTGACTTGGCAGCGCAAAGATGGCGGCGCCCCTGAATCAGCAAGCATCACCATCCCCACAGGAGTCGCCTCGTGAGCACCATCACCCTCTCCCAACTGCCCCAGCCAGACGTAATCGAAAGCCTCGATTTCGAGACCATCCTCGCCGAGCGCAAAGCCTATTGCATCAGCCTCTATCCGGCAGATCAGCAAGCCGCCATCGCCGCCACGCTTGACCTCGAATCCGAGCCCATCACCAAGTTGCTGCAAGAAAATGCCTATCGGGAGCTGATCCTGCGCCAGCGCATCAACGAAGCCGCCGTGGCCAACATGCTGGCTTGGGCAAAAGGGGCCGACCTCGACAATCTGGCGGCCAACTGGAATGTGCAGCGCCTCACCATTCAGCCAGGTGACCCGACAGCCACCCCACCTGTGCCAGAAATCAAAGAAGATGACGCCGCCCTCAGCCTGCGCGCCCTGATGGCGTGGGATGGCCTCAGCGTGGCAGGCCCGACGGGCGCCTATGAATATTTCGCCCTCTCGGCAGATGGCAAGGTGGCGGATGCCAAAGGCTCCAGCCCATCCCCTGCCCAGGCGCTGGTCACCATCCTCAGCACTGAAGGGGACGGCACCGCCGATGCCGCCCTGATCGCCAAAGTCACCGCCGCCCTGAACGGCGAAAACGTCCGCCCGGTGGCCGACCGGCTCACAGTGCAAAGTGCCGGCATCATCAACTACACCATCAACGCCCAACTGCACATCGACAGCCAGGGCGCAGAAGCAGACGTGATCCTGCAAGCGGCCAGCGACAGCCTGGCCGCCTTCATCAATCCCCGCCGCCGCATCGGGGTCGAAGTGCCCCGCTCTGCCATTGATGCCGCCCTTCATGTGCAGGGGGTGCGCAAGGTCGACCTGATCGGCTGGGCAGACATCACCCCCAGCGCCACCCAAGCCGCCTACTGCACCGGCTTCACCGTGGAGCGGGCATCATGAGCGCCCTGTTGCCGCCCAGCACCAGCCGCACCGAGCGCCATCTGGCCACCACGGGGGCGCAGGCCCAACAGCTGCCGCTCCCGTTGCGCACCCTCTGGTCACCCTGGACCTGTCCCGCCCACCTGCTGCCCTATCTGGCTGCCAGCTGGAGCGTCGACCGCTGGGATGACAAATGGCCAGAAGCCACCAAGCGCCAGGTGATCGCCAACAGCTACTTCGTTCACAGCCGCAAGGGCACCATCGGCGCCATTCGCCGGGTGGTCGAACCCCTCGGCTTTCTGATCCGGGTGCTCGAATGGTGGCAAGAAACCCCCGCCGCCACCCCGGGCACCTTCAAGCTCGACATCGGGGTACTCGATACCGGTATCACCGAGGCTATGTACCAGGAGCTGGAACGGCTGATCGCCGATGCCAAACCCATGACCCGCCATCTGACCGGCCTTGCCATCAGCATGGAATCCCGTGGCCAGATCTACATGGGGGCAGCCTGCCACTTGGGGGAAGAGCTCACTGTTTACCCCTATCAGCCTGGCCCTATCGTTGTCTCTGGGGTCGATGTCTTTGGCGCAGCTGTCCACACCATCGATATCACCAGTATCAGTACCGAAGCTGGCGAGTATCACTTCAACAAATGGGCCGCAGCCGTTGAATTTGCATGCGCCCTCGGATTTTCGGAGGTAACTAATGGCGTCCACTAACCAGGGCGATGACGCTGTATCACGGCTTGATGCAGCCGTCACCGCGTTTGAAGAAGTCCTGACAGGGCAAGAAGGGCAAACAGTGACTGTTCCTGGCCATGATCCGCAGCCTACTCTGGCTGAACGGGTTAAGCAGTCGCTGAAACCAAGTACAGACACAGCTGAAAATGCAGCACAACAAGCTGAAATATCTAAAAATCAGGCTGTTGCTGCAGCAGCAGAAGCAAGGAGGATTTCTGGTTTAGAAGATATTGACGATGTTATGATAAACAGTGGCTTATCTTATGGTGGCCCTTCTGGGAGATTTGCTCTTAGTGGTGCGGCATTCAGGAGAAATACAAAAGACTCTCAAGAGTGGAAAATGGTTACAGACCCGACACATGTGCCTGTTAATACATTTAGTATCACAGGCGGGGTTGACCTAGAGATAACATACCAAGGGAGGCTAATAGGTGCTCTGGTATGTGGGGTTGATGAATCTCTTGCAATAGATGGTGTTTTTGTTGGTGGTTCTGTTGGGCCAGACAGAGCAATTATAAGCATGGGTGCGCCATGCAGCTTTGTTGTTGACTTGGATAATGACAACGCTATTAAATTTGACAATAAGTTTTTTGATATAAGTCGTTTTCAGGTATCCATATCCGCCGGTGGTCAAATCACTATTGGTCATCCTCAGAGAAGGCTAATGCAGTCACCTATAGTTCAATTCTCTGCAGCAAACTCTCAGTTTGAATACCTTGTGCCTCACTATGTTAACGAGCCTACGCTGGGCGGGTTCAGTTTTTTCTTGATTGGTGAGGCAGAGGGTGTAATTGCTTACAATGGAAGTAAATGGGTAATAAGCTCTTCTGCTTGGATAAATGATGGTGTAAATGATGAAGTGTCATTTAGTTACGATGCTGTGCAAGGTCGACTTGATGTTACTCACCCATCAATTATTGGAAGTCCAGGGATAAGTATTGATCCTATTTATAATGGGGCTTCTTTTAATACTCAAGTAGGGTCGTCAAAGTCACAAACATCTTTTAGTGTGTTCTTTAGAAAGCCAGACGGCTCTATTCCTTCCCTTAGTAGCGCCCTGTCGTTTGAATTTTCAAGAGGTATGAGCGCAATAAGAAAAAAGCCGTCAGGAAAAATAAAGGTGTACTTGGGTAACGTTAAGGTCAACTGCAATCATGTTGATTATGAATTTGGTAACTTCTGGACCATCGGGTTAATGGGGGATTAAATGGCAAACTTTTTCGCAATTCTGACCAACGCCGGTGCGGCCAAATTGGCAAATGCCACCGCGTTGGGCATCCCACTAAAACTGACCAGTATGGCCGTCGGTGATGGTAATGGGCAGCCGGTTACCCCAAATCCGGCAGCAACCAATCTTGTCAACGTAAAACGAACGGCTCCCCTCAATGCCTTGTTTGCTGACCCGGTGAATCCATCACAGTTGGTTGCCGAACAAATCATCCCTGAATCTGTCGGTGGATGGTGGATCCGTGAACTAGGCCTATTCGATGAGGATGGCGTTTTGATTGCCATCGCCAACTGTCCAGATACATATAAACCACTGCTGTCCGAAGGTTCTGGCCGCACCCAGGTTATCCGCATTGTGCTGATCGTCAGCGACACCAGCGCGGTGGAACTCAAGATTGACCCGTCCGTGGTGCTGGCCACCCGCAGGTATGTCGATGATTTGATGGCTGCACACAAGCAAAGCCGCGATCACCCGGATGCCAGCGAAACAGCCAAGGGCTTTACCCGCTTGGCCACCCAGGCAGAAGTGGATGCCGTCACTGCAGATGATGTGGCCGTCACCCCGAAAAAACTGACTCAGCACTACAAACGCAAAAATATTCTGGGGCCTGTGTCACAAACTGCCGGCATCCCGACCGGGGCGATCATTGAGCGGGGCAGTAATGCCAACGGTGAATACATCAAGTTCGCCGACGGCACCTTGGTATGCATAGCGTTGGTATCCATCACCTATTTTCAGTCAACCATGCTGCAAAAAAACTGGGTGCTCCCCCATCCGCATGTCAGTGGCACCATCGTCATATTCACAGGGCCCCAACTCACAGATGTCTCCTCACGTCTGAACCGAGCAGCGGCACCAGCAGCCGCATTCAATGGGCCAATATCCACCACCCCACTGAGGCTGTTTGCCACTGGCTCGGATGTGTTTCAGTCAGGGGATTATGCCAATGCATGCGGCGCTCTGGCCATTGGCCGCTGGTATTAAGGAGACACCATGAAAATCACCCTCTCACCCGCTCGCCGTGATGAACAACTCACCGCCCGCGTCACCGGCGACACCCTCTATCTGAATGGCGAAGCGATCGACTTCACTCCGCTGCAAGACGGGGATGTGCTGCCATATACCGCCATCGACAATCCCTTCATAGGGGATGACGTCTGCCGTATTGATGGCGAAATTCACCTCACCCTGGTGCTGCCTTACGGCGCCAATGCCCCCTATGAAACCCGCTTCCCGGCAGCATTCACCGAGCCCATGACAGTGGTCAATGGCGCGGTACCCTTGCCAGCCTATGACGCAGTGGAACAGGAGACCACATCATGACGATTGACTGGACACAACGGATCACGCAAGAACAGCAGACTCAGCAACTTGCCAACTCGTTGCGCGCCCTGCGCGATGTGGCGATCAGCAAGACATCCTGGCTCGTTGACCGTCATCGTGATGAACAAGATGCCGCCATCGCCACAACATTGACGGCAGAGCAGTACACTGACCTGCTCGCCTACCGTCAGCAGCTCAGAGACCTGCCCTCCGCCACCGGCTGGCCCGCCATCGAGATGCCGCCGCCCCCTGCCTGGCTGGCACAACCCTAACCAACACCCCGCCCTGTGCGGGGTGTTTCGTTACTGCCGCTCATCAACCCCTTGTCACCGCCGTTCCAGTGTATCCACGCCGGATACACTGGCCGCCGCTCGCCTGTCATCCCCTGCCCCTGCATCCTGACCCTGCTCGCACCACATGCATTACCTACGCAAAGAATGCTCCGTCCGGACAACAGGAGAACCTATGGCACTGGACCAATTTCACCACGGCGTGCGCGTCGTGGAAATCAACGAGGGCACCCGTACCATCCGCACCGTCGCCACGGCGGTGATCGGCATGGTCTGCACCAGCGCCGATGCTGATGCTGCCTACTTCCCGCTCGACAAACCCGTGCTGATTGCCAACCTGCCGGCAGCCATCGCCAAAGCAGGCAGCAACGGCAACCTCAAAAAGTCGCTGCAAACCATTTATGACACCGTCAACACCATCGTCATCGCCGTGCGCGTGGCTGACGGCGCCGACGCAGCCGAACTGACCAGCAACATCATCGGCACCATCAAGCCCGATGGCAGCTACACCGGCCTCAAGGCACTGGAACGGGCCGCCCCGGTCACCACCGTCAAGCCGCGCATCCTCTGCGTGCCGGATAACTGCACCCTGCCGGTGGCCACCGCCCTTGCTGGCATGGCCAAGAAACTGCGCGCCTTTGCCTACGTGCCGACCATCGCCGAAACCGTCGAAGCCGCCTTGGCCTATCGTGAGAACTTCGCCAGCCGTGAGTTGATGCTGGTGCATGCCGACTGGACGGCGTGGGACGTAGCAGCGAATGCCAGCGTCAAGCTCGATGCCTGCCTCAAGGCCGCCGCCATGCGGGCCCTTATCGACAAAGAGATCGGCTGGCACAAGACCCTGTCGAACGTCGGTGTGACCGGGGTCGATGGCATGACCAAGTCCCTGTTCTGGGATCTGCAAGACCCCGACACCGAAGTCGGCCTGCTCAACGCCAACGAAATCACTGCCCTGATCCGCGCGGATGGCTTCCGCTACTGGGGCAACCGTACCTGCGCCGACGATCCCCTGTTCCAGTTCGAAAACTACACCCGCACCGCCCAGGTGCTGGCCGACACCATCGCCGACGCGCACATGTGGGCCGTCGACAAGCCCATGACCCCGACCCTGGTGAAAGACATCATTGAGGGCATCAAGGCCAAGGGTCGCGAACTGGTGACCGGCGGTTACCTGCTCGGCTTTGACTGCTGGTACAACGAGGAGCTCAACGACAAAGACACCCTCAAGGCTGGCAAGCTGCGCATCGATTACAACTACACACCGGTGCCGCCGCTGGAAGACCTCGGCTTCCAGCAGCGCATCACCGATTCCTACCTCATCGACTTCAGCGCCCGCGTCGCGGCTGCAGCATAAGGAGCCACCATGGCACTGCCACGCAAAATCAAACGACTGAACGTCTTCCTCAACGGCGATAACTGGGTCGGTGAAGCGGAAGACTTCACCCCGGCCAAGCTCTCTCGCAAATTCGAGGCCTATCGCGGCGGCGGCATGGGCGGTGCCGTCAACATCGACATGGGGATGGATGACAGCGCCCTTGATGTCTCCTTCACCTTTGGCGGCTACGGCGACCAGCTCCTGCGCTGCATGGGTGAACCCAAAGCCGACGGCACCAGCCTGCGCTTTGCCGGTTCCGTCCAACGCGATGACACCGGTGAAATCGTCGCCGTCGAGATCGTCTGTCGTGGCCGCTTCAAAGAGCTCGACCGTGGCACCCTCAAGGCGGGTGACAATACTCAGGCCAAGGTCAGCATGGTCAACACCTACTACAAAGAGACCGTCAACGGCCAGGTGATGCATGAGATTGACCTGCTCAACATGATCGAGATCGGCCCCGATGGCATCGACCGCATGGCCGAGCACCGTAAAGCCATCGGCCTCTAACCCACCCAACAACACAACGGGCGGCCAACAGCCGCCCTCACCACATCAACATCAGGAACAAACACCATGGAAAACAAAGTCATCACCCTCGACACCCCGATCCAGCGCGGCGAAAGCACCATCACAGAGCTGACCATCCGCAGCCCCCAAAAAGCGGGCCACCTGCGCGGCCTCAACACCATGGACATCGTGCAGATGAACGTCGACACCCTCATCAAACTGCTGCCACGCATCACCGAACTGAGTGAAACCGAAGTGGCAGACATGGCTCCGGCTGATCTGCTCAAGGCTGGGGTAGTGGTGGTCGGTTTTTTGATGGGCTCGCAGCAGGAGGCTTACCTCACTGCATAGATGACCTGATGGCCGAGATTGCCATCATCGCCCACTGGCCGCCATCCGAGATGGCGGCCATGGAAATCAGCGAGCTGATGGGCTGGCACCAACGCCTCGTTGAGACTCACAACCGCATCAACGGGGCAGAAGAACAATGAACCCTCTCAAACTTCAAATCCTGCTCGGGGCGGTCGACAAGCTCACCGCCCCCCTCAAAGCAGTCAGCGGCCAGAGCCGCCTCACCGCCAAAGACTTGGTCGACACCAAGAAAAAAATCCGCGACCTCGAAACCCAAGCGGGTCAAATCGAAGGTTACAAAACGCTGGGTGCCCAGATTGGTGCGACCAAAGCTAAGTTAAAGCAGGCCGAGGGTTCGTTCAGCGAACTGCAACGCAAGATTGCCGATACCCCCAAGCCAACCCGGCTGATGATCAATGAGTTCAACAAGGCCGAAAAAGCCCTCAACCAGCTCAAGACCAAACAGGGCGAGATGATCACCCGTCACGGTCAGATGGGTGAGGCGATGCGTAAGACTGGCATCAACACCGGTAACCTCAGTGAAAGCCAGCGCCGCCTCAAAACAGACTTGGCCGCAGCCAACACCGTGCTCGACTCTCAGCGAACCAAACTGGGCCAACTGGCCGACCAGCAAAAGCGCCTCAACCAGGTAAAAGCCAACTACCGGAAAACCCAAGAACTGCGCGGCCAGATCGCGGGCCACGGTGCGACCGCTCTTGCCACGGGTACCGCCGTAGGTATGACAACGTTGAAACCTGTCATCGAATTCGCTAGAGCCGAAACATCAGTCGTTGACCTCAAGGTGTCCATGATGGGTAAGGGCGGCCAAGTGCGGCAGGAGTTCCAAGCCATCAGCGATCTGGCCACTAAGCTTGGCAACAAACTGCCGGGCACCACAGCCGACTTCCAGAACATGATGAGCACGCTGATCCAGCAGGGTATGAGCGCCAAATCCATCTTGGGCGGTCTGGGCGAAGCGACCGCCTATCTCGGCGTGCAGTTGAAAATGCCGTTCGACCAAGCGGCGCTGTTTGCGGCCAAGCTGCAAGACGCCACCGGAACAGCCGAGAACGACATGATGGGGTTGATGGACACCATCCAGCGCTCGTTTTACCTCGGCGTTGACAGCGGCAACATGCTGGGCGCCTTCACCAAGCTCACCCCGGCCATGGGCATATTGCGCAAGTCAGGGCTTGAGGCAGCCAAGGTGCTGGCCCCGCTGGTCATCATGGCCGATCAGGCTGGCATAGCGGGTGAGTCATCAGGGAACGCCTACCGCAAAGTTTTCCAGATGAGTATGAACACCGGCAAGATTGCCAAAGCCACAAAAGGCACCGGGTTGAAGCTGAATTTCACCGATGGCAAGGGGGAATTCGCAGGGATGGAGAACATGTTTGCCCAGCTCGCCAAGCTGAAAGGGGTGAACACTGAGCGCCGCCTGCAAGTCCTGAAGGGCATCTACGGCGACGATGCTGAAACATTGCAGGTGCTGGAGCTGATCATCAGCAAAGGCATGGACGGGTACCGAGCCACCCAGAAGAAAATGGCAGACCAAGCCGCCCTACAAGAGCGGGTCAATGCCCAGCTAGGTACCCTGGGCAGCTTGTGGGATGCCGCCACTGGTACCTTCACCAATGCCATGGTCAACTTTGGTGAAGCAATCAGTCCAGAAATCAAAGCCATCACCCAGTGGATAGGTGACCTGTCCGAGCGCCTCGGCAACTGGGCAAAGAAAAACCCTGAACTATCCAACACCCTGATGAAGATTGGCGCCATTGTGTCGGTCGTCACCATCGCATTCGGTGGTCTGTCACTGGCAGTCGCCGCCCTGCTTGGCCCTATGGCAATCATGAAACTGACGTTCGGGATCTTGGGGGTCACTTTTGGCGGCATGCTCGGGGCGATCACAGCGGTGTTGGTGCCCATCGCAGCCTTGATCGCGCTGGGTATTGCCATCGTCAAATTCTGGGAACCCATCAGCGCATTTTTCAGCGGGCTATGGCAGGGCATCATGACCGGGCTGGCTCCCGTCTTTGAGGCCTTCAAACCGTTCGCCCCGCTGATTGATGGCATCGGCACCGGGGTTAAAGCGCTATCAGGCTGGTTTGGCGACCTGCTCGAACCACTCAAGTTCTCCAAGGAAACGCTGGAAGGGTTCGGCAGCGCTGGCGAGTTCGTCGGCCGTATCCTGGGCGAAGCCTTCAACATTGCCCTAACCCCGCTCAAAGCCTTCCTGTCCGGCATCGAGTGGCTGCTTGAATCGCTGGGCATCCTCGAAACCAAGAAAATCCCGAAGTTCGAGATCCCAACCCCCAGCACCCCTAGCTATGCCAATGGCAACTTAGGCACACCAGGGCTTTCATCGGCTTATCGCTACGGTACCGGAAACTACAACCAGCCTGCTGCGCTTGCAGGTGGTACTGGCTACAGCCCACGCATCGCCGACACGCCAAAAATAAAACCCAAGGCCAGTACCACTACAGTCAACAGTCAGCCGTTCTACCAGCTCACCATCAACGCGGCGCCGGGGATGAATCAAGAACAACTTGGCCAGCTGATGATAGAAAAAATCAGAGAACAGGAACGCGCCAACAAGACGCTGGGCCGTGCCAGATTCAGCGATGGGAGCTGATATGCAAGTGTTAAATTTCACCCAAAACAAACGTAGCGGGCCGTGCTGGCCCGCCTTACCCTGTGCCGGTGCGTGGGGTGGTGATGTGGCTTATTTGCCATTATTTGCCCTGAATTGTGTGGTTCGGATGTTGCTGGTTGCATCAGGTTGCGCGATACTGCGCTTGCAACGGCAAAATCCGTTGCCGGGATTAGCCTCCTGTCAGCATGAAAGCGCACAACACGCGCCCGCGTGTTTTTTTGTGCGGCTCAGTCACACCCTGACAATGGTGGACTGGGCGAGGGCCCTTCGGGGCGCCGGGTTCATTTCGGCCGGTACGCCAACCTCGTCCAGTTTGCCACCCCTTGTTATGGCGGGCTGGGCGGGAGCGCTTCGGCGCGCCGGTTTCCTTTTGTGCCCGGTAAGGCTAATCCCGTCCAGTTCGCCACCAGTTATTAGCCTGACGGTGGCGATTCACTTGCACAAAAGGAATCGAGCCATGAACACCATCACCACCTTTGCCCCTGCCGACATCATCAGCCTCAACCATGGCCAGCCCATGACCACCTCTCTCAAGGTGGCCGAAATCTTTGGCAAGCGTCATGACAACGTGCTGCGCAAGCTGGAATCGTTGGAATGCAGTCAGGATTTTCGTCTCCTCAATTTTGAGGAGACGTTCCAAGACGTGGATATGCCGAAAGGTGCAACTAAGAGAGCGCCGGTTTGGAACATGACCAAAGACGGCTTTATCTTTCTGGTCATGGGCTTCACCGGCAAACAGGCCGCTGCCATCAAAGAGGCATACATCAATGCCTTCAACTGGATGGCCGCCCAGCTCGCCGCCCGCACCAGCCCAGACTACGCCAACCCCCTCGCCACCATCGACAACTACACCAGCATGTTGCGCAAAGCTGACCGTGACAACGTGCTGCTCGAACGCCAGCTCGAAGACCGCCTTTTCCTGCTGATGGAAGAAATGAACCGCCTGCGCGACGACATGCGCACCATCCACCGTAACCACACCATCGCCCGCGATCTGGCTGACCATATCGGCATCACCGCCCGCTTCGCGCTGCCAAGAAGGAGCTGACACCATGATGATGACCCTGGGCTGGTTCGTGTTTATGCGCTCGACCGTGGCCCCCCAATCCCAACAAGATGAATGGGCATGGCGCCACCCGGGCAATAACCGGGTCGGCGCTCGCCCGGCTTATCAGTTCCTCGGCCCCGATGATGAAACCAGCACCCTGAGCGGGGTGCTGCTGCCCGAGGTGACCGGCGGCCCCGTCTCCCTCGACATGCTGCGCCAGATGGGTGACAGCGGTGAAGCCTTCCCCCTGATCCAGGGCGATGGCGTGATGCGTGGATCCTTCGTGATAGAGGGCATCAGCACTACCCGTACCGAGTTTTTCGACGATGGCGCAGCCCGCAAAATTGAATTCACCATCAAGCTCAAGCGGGTCGATAGCAACGACAGCTCCCTCGGCAACACCTTGCTGGGCCGCACCGCTGGCAACCTGCTCGGCCGCCTGGGTGTGGGCAAACTGATCGGCAGTGTCGGCAATAAACTAGGGGGGCTGTTCTGATGGGCGCCTTTGACCAGTTCGGCAGTCGTCTGGCCGACAATCTGGGCATCACCAACCCGCTCGACGCCCTGCGCCAAGGCCATCCGGTACCGGCTTACCAGGTACTGGTCGATGGCAGTGACATCTCGGCCGCCATTCGCCCGCGCCTGATGTCGATGACCATCACCGACAACCGGGGCTTCACTGCCGACACCATCGAGATCACCCTCGATGACAGCGACGGTCAGCTCGACATGCCACGCCGTGGCGCCACCCTGCGCGCCTTCATCGGCTGGCAGGGCAGCGCCCTGGTCGACAAGGGCACCTATAAAATTGACGAGGTGGAACACAGCGGCGCCCCCGACGTGCTCACCCTGCGTGGCAAATCGGCCGATTTAAGCGGTGAAATGAACAAACTACGCGAGCGCAGCTGGCACTATGAAACCATCGGCGCCATCGTGGACGTACTGGCCACCCGCTATGGCCTAGTCCCTACAGTAGGTGATGTGTTCAAGGGGATGATGATCGACCACATCGACCAGACCAACGAAAGCGATCTCGCCTTTCTCACCCGCTTGGCGACTGAGCAGGATGCCATCGCCACCGTCAAGTCTGGCCGCCTCATGTTTATCAAGGCCGGTCAGGGCACCACCGCCAGCGGCCAGCCACTGCCGGCCATCACCATCACCCGCCAAGATGGCGATCAGCACCGATTTTCAGTGGCAGACCGTGACGCTTACACCGGCGTGACGGCCTACTGGCAAGACAACAAGGCCGCCGAGAAAAAGAAAATCGAGGTGAAGCGCAAGAAGAAGACCAAGCCGAAACCGGAGCGGCCCCTGCCACCTGGCGTGGTCGTCAACAAGACCGAGCGTGAACTGCTGATCGGCAACAGCGACAATGTCAAAGTGCTGCGCCACATCTACACCAGCGAGCGCAGAGCAGCCAACGGAGCCAGGGCTGCATGGGAAAAGCTGCAGCGTGGGGTAGCCGAGTTCGACATCACCCTGGCCAAGGGCCGCCCCGAGCTTTACCCCGAACAGCCCACCACCGTCAGGGGCTTCAAACCCGACATCGACGCCGCTCCTTGGCTGCTCACCCAGGTGGTGCACGACCTCACCAATCAGGGTTACACCAACCGCGTACAGCTCGAAGTGAAGCTGGAAGAACTGCCAGAATGAAAAATGGCGGCAGAGCCTAAGCCCTGCCGCCACTATCGATCATCAAACTCCCTGCCGCCACTTTGCCGCCACAAACCAAGAACCAAAGCTCAAGCAACTGAAAGTAAAGGCATTTTCAGCACATAACCACTAGAGGTGATTGTAATTAAGGTGTGACATCCGATGGGATTCCCGCTTTACGCGGACTCCGGTAGCAGCTGAGTTCAGCCGCCAGAATGTCATACATGTCGCTGATCGAGTCAACCTTGTTTGCAGTGAAGTTCGCCTGCAGTGTGCTTTTGAGATGGGCCTTGTCCGGCATCCGCTCACCGCAATAACGCTTGTTGGACTGCTTGACCATCTCACCAGCCCGGCTGCTCAGCGCCCGCTCGGCGAAGGTCTCACCAAACTTGGCCTTGGCCTGCTTGTCTCCCAACATGAGCGCGCTGTCGACCACACCGTTCAAATAGGCAGAGCAGCTCGCCGATACTGCATCTTGCTTGCAATCCTCCAGACTGCCGGCCCAAACAGCCGGACTCATCAGTATCATTAACCACCCATATTTTCTCATAACCCCTCCGTGCTTTGATCCGCTTCCCGGTTGGGAAGCGACATCCGCAAGGCGAGATAACCGACGACTGCCGCCAGCGTGGACCCCACCAGGATCCCGAGACGTGAATAGCTGCCGTAATCCAATCCGCCATGCTCGAACGCCAGCGATGCAATGAACATCGACATGGTAAAACCGATACCACACAAAATGCTGACGGCAAAAATCTGCTTGAAGTTGACCCCGCTCGGCAATTGAGCAATGCCCAGTTTGACCGACAGCCAGCTGATGGTGAATACCCCAAGCGGTTTGCCCACAAACAACCCGAGCATGATACCCATTGGAACCGGACTCAGCAGGGAGGACAAACCGATTCCCTCAAGGGAAACCCCGGCGTTGGCAAAGGCAAACAGCGGCAGGATCAAATAAGCACTCCAGGGATGCAAAGCATGCTCCAGATGCTTGAGCGGTGAGGCATAGCGCTTGCCGTTGAGCGGGATCATGAAGCCCACGATCACGCCAGCCAGGGTCGCATGGACGCCAGACTTGAGCACCGCAACCCAGAGTACCAATCCGACCAGCATGTAGAGGCCAATCCTGTCCTCGCCACGACGATTCATCCACAGCAGAGTCAGGGTCGCAAGGATGCCAACTGCCAGTGCCTCCAGCGACAGCTGCTGGGTATAGAAGAGCGCTATGATGATGATGACCCCAAGGTCGTCCATGATGGCCAGCGCCAACAGGAATACCTTGAGGCTCACCGGCACCCGCTTGCCGAGCAGCGCCATCACCCCGAGGGCAAAGGCGATGTCGGTCGCAGCCGGGATCGCCCAGCCAGCGCGCGCCACTTCATCCGAATAGTTGAAAAAGGCGTAGATCAAGGCCGGAGCCAGCATGCCGCCCACCGCCGCGATGGCCGGAAAAGTCGCTTGCACCCGAGAGGAGAGCGCCCCTTCCAGCATTTCACGCTTCACTTCCAGACCAACCAGCAGGAAGAAGATCGCCATAAAGCCATCGTTGATCCAGAGCAACAGCGGCTTGTTGATATCAAGAGCTGCGATTCGCACCTGTACCGGCGTATCCAGGAACGCCTGATACCCACTCGCCAGACCCGAGTTGGCCAGTATCATCGCCAGCACGGCCGCCATGATCAGAATGATTCCGGAGGCGGCCTCCAGCTTAAGAAATTTTTTGAATACATCACTCATGGTTAAATTATCCTCGGCATTGCTTTGATTTGAGTCTATATCCCATAACAATTAATGGAAAATCGTTTCTTACTGCTAAATACAACGGGAAAACCGAGAATATAATGGAGGGGCATCTGCGATTTGCCGGTTCTCGCCGTCCTCTGTACGACAACGGCTCAACCGATGAAATGAATTTCAAACTGTATTGATATATGAAAAAGGCGCCCCGGGGCGCCTTTCGATCAGATGGCGACGGGCGCCTTGATACCGGGATGGGGGTCATACCCCAGGATTTCGAAATCCTCGAACCGATAGTCGAAGATGGAATCGGGCTTTCGCTTGATCGCCAGCTGAGGCAAGGGCCTCGGCTCACGAGAGAGCTGCAGCGCAGTCTGCTCCATATGGTTGGAGTAGAGGTGCACATCACCCCCGGTCCAGACGAAGTCGCCCACTTCCAGATTGCACTGCTGAGCCATCATGTGAGTCAGCAGAGCATAGCTGGCGATATTGAACGGCAGGCCGAGGAAGACATCACAGCTACGCTGGTAGAGCTGACACGAGAGCTTGCCATCCGCCACGTAGAACTGGAAGAAGGCGTGGCAGGGAGCCAGCGCCATTTTGTCCAGTTCACCCACGTTCCAGGCTGAGACTATGATGCGGCGCGAATCCGGATTGTGCTTGATGTCATCCACAGCCCGCTGGATCTGATCGATGACAGCGCCGTCGGCCGCCGGCCAGGAGCGCCACTGGGCGCCATAAACCGGGCCCAGATCGCCATTCTCGTCGGCCCACTCATCCCAGATGCTGACACCCTGCTCTTTCAGATAGGCGGTATTGGTGTCGCCATTGAGGAACCAGAGCAGCTCGTGAATGATGGAACGCAGGTGACATTTCTTGGTGGTGACCAGCGGGAAACCCTGCGCCAGATTGAAGCGCATCTGATGCCCGAACAGGGAGACGGTACCAGTGCCAGTCCTATCGGACTTGACGGTGCCCTCATCCAGGATCTTCTGCATCAGGTCGAGATAAACCCTCATTGCTTGACCTCCTTCCCGGCATTACCGAACAACTGCGGACGCTTGTAAGCAGCCCAGACCATCAGGGCTCCGGCGACAATCATGGGCATAGACAGGATTTGGCCCATGCTGATCTCCTGGAAATAGAGACCAAGCTGGCTGTCCGGTTGGCGTACAAACTCCACCAGGAAGCGGAACAGACCATAACAGAACAGGAACAGGCCGGAGATGGCGCCACCGGGCGGGTTCTTGCGCCAAAAGAGATTCAGGATAATGAAAAGCACCACTCCTTCCAGCGCGAACTGATAGAGCTGGGAGGGATGGCGCGGCTCGGGCCCAGCCTCAGGGAATATGATGGCCCAGGGCACATCGGTCACCCGTCCCCACAGCTCACCGTTCAGGAAGTTGCCGACACGACCCACACCCAGACCAAACGGAATGAGCGGCGCCACAAAGTCGGCCACAGTAAAGAAGTGACGCTTGGTCTTGTGGGCAAACCAGATCATGGCGGTAATGACACCGATCAGGCCACCGTGGAAGGACATGCCACCGGTCCAGATCTTGAACAGGTAGAGGGGGTCGGCCAGGAACATGTCGAAGTTGTAAAACAGTACATAACCAACCCGGCCACCGAGGATCACCCCGAGGAAGCCGTAAAACAGCAGGTCAGAGACCTCGTTGCGGGTCCAGCCGCTGTTCGGTGCATCGGCGCGACGTCCCGCCAGCCACATGGCGAAGGCGAAACCAAACAGATACATGAGACCATACCAGCGTACCGATAGTGGCCCCAAACTGAATGCTACAGGATCAACCTGCGAGAAAACCCAATATCCATCGTGCTGCATATGCGGCCCCAGTCATTAGAAAAGCCGCATTTTCCGATCATTCGTCAGCAGGGACAAGGCATGATTATCAATCAGTCTGTTTCGTTTTGTGACCGGCCCGCAGCAAGCCGCCCAAACCGTGCTCTTCCAGATAACGAGCGAACAAGCCACGCAGCACATGGGGATTGTCGTGCTTCAGGCCATCAGCCATCAGCGCAGTCAACTCGCTCAGGGTGGATTGACGCAGCACATACTTGATTCTGGAGATGTTGTGGGTGTTCATACTGAAGCGGCGATACCCCATGGCCAGCAACAGCAGTACGCCAACAGGATCGCCCGCCAGCTCGCCGCACACAGACACAGGTTTCTGGTAACGATGGGAGGCATCGACCAGCAGTTGCAGGGCGCGGATCACAGCAGGATGGAAGGCATCGTAGATGTTGGCAACGCGGGCATTGTTGCGATCCACTGCCAGCAGATATTGGGTCAGGTCGTTGCTGCCCACCGACCAGAAGTCGATGAGCGGCGCCATCTCCGGCAGGATATAGAGAGCGGAGGGCACCTCTATCATCACCCCCAGGCTGGGGTAGCGGATCACCGCATCGCGGCTGGCCGCCTCTTCAGATACTTCCCGCCAAGCTTGATCGAGCAGCCGGCGGGAGGCCTTGATTTCACTGACGCTGCTGATCATCGGCAACATGATGGCCAGATTGTCCAGCCCTTCGCTGGCCCGCAGCATGGCCTTGAGCTGTACCAGGAACAGTTCGGGGTGATCCAGCGTGAGCCGGATCCCCCGCCAGCCAAGGAAGGGATTTTCCTCGACGATGGGGAAATAGGGCAGTTGCTTGTCTCCCCCCACGTCCAGGGTCCGCATGCAGACAGGGCGATTGCGATAGGTTTCCAGAATGCCGCGATAGCGCGCCGTCTGCTCCCACTCTGAGGGGAAGCTGTCTTGCAGCATGAAGGGGATCTCGGTGCGATAAAGCCCGACCCCGTCCGCCAGATGATTGAGGGAGATCTCGGTATCGGCACTCAGCCCCGCATTGAGCAGCAATGACACCGGGGTACCGTCGGCAGTTTCCGATGGCTGGTTGTCGACGCTGCGCACCAGCGTATCCAGCGCCCGCTCCTCATTGAGCAGTTGCCGATACTCGGTCAGGATCACCTGATTGGGCTCGATGAAGAGATCGCCGCTGTAGCCATCGACCACCAGCATGCGACCGCCGATGTCGCCGAGCGGCAGATCCACCCCCATGATGGCCGCCACCCCCATGGCGCGGGCCAGTATGGCGGCATGGGAGTTGGTACCGCCCTTGAGCGATACCACACCGGTCAGGTACTCTCGCGGCACCTCGGCGAGGATGGTGGCCGTCACCTCGTCGGCCACCAGCACCACAGGCTCGCCGACCGTGATGTGTTCGGGTTCATTCTGCACCAGTCGGCTGATGAGCCGCTGGGCTATGTCCTTCACATCGGTGGATCGCTCCTGCAGATAGGGGTCTTTCATCCCCTTGAACTGCTCGATCAACCGGTCACTGATGAGCTTCACCGCTGACACGGCCGTCCAGTGCTCTTTGCTGACCTTGTTGCGGATGGGCTTGATGTAACCGGGGTCATTGAGCAGATGCAGGTAGATGTCGAAGATGGCGACCGAGTCCTGGCTGTAGCTCTCGCGAAAACGCAGGGCCAGACTCTCCAGATCGTGGCGCACCACTTCCACTGCCACGTTCAACCGTTCCAGCTGCTTGGCGTGCTCCTCATCCTTGCGCGGCGTGATGGCGCTGAGTTCCTTGCGAGGCCGCCACACCCAGGCCTTGGCCATGGCGATGCCACTGGCGCCGGCGATACCACGCAGTGGCTTGCTCCAGTCAGTTTTCTGCAACCAGCCCTTGGCCTGGGCCTGGGCGATGCGCGCGGCCAGCTGGGCTGCCAGCGTCACCATGAAGGACTCCTCCCCCTCATCGAAACGGCGGCTGTCTTTTTGTTGCACCACCAAAATGCCCACCACCTGGCGCTGATGCATGATGGGAGCGCCGAGGAAGGAGCGGAACGCCTCTTCCGCAACATCGGGCAGGAACTTGAAACTGGGGTGGGAGGGAGCATCGGCCAGGTTGATCAGCTCTTCGCGCTGGCCCACCAGGCCGACGATACCCTGCTCGAACGGCAGGGTTGCCTTGCCTACCGCCGACTCGGCCAGACCATCGGTCGCAGCCAGTCGGTAGCGGCGCATGTCCGGCTCGGACACATAGACGGAACAGCAGTCCACCGTCATGGCCCGCCGGGTCTGGCTGACCAATGCCTGCAAAGCCAACTCCAGAGTGTTGGCTTCGGCCATGCTTTCGACGATGCGTCTGAGATCCGTCAGCAACGAATTTGCTCCTTAGCGAGAGCGGTTGCGCCGCCCATCTTTCCGATTTACTTGCACCACAGGCACTGGCATCGCCAACGGGGCAAACTCCGTCATCACCCGTCGATAGACTTCCCGCTTGAAGGAGACAACCTGGCGTACCGGGTACCAGAAACTGACCCAACGCCAATCATCAAACTCGGGGTGACCATGACAGCCGAACTGGATCCTGGACTCCCTGCCCGGATCCAGCTGTAGCAAGAACCATTTTTGTTTTTGGCCAATACAGACCGGTGAACTGTCCCAACGAACAAGGCGTTTTGGCAAGCGGTACTTCAGCCAGTTGCGACTGGTGGCCATGATGGTCACATCCTCGGGCTTGAGGCCTATCTCCTCATACAGCTCACGATACATGGCCTGTTCTGGCGTCTCACCGTCATCAACTCCTCCCTGCGGAAACTGCCAGGAGTGCTGCCCATAGCGCTTAGCCCACAATACTTGCCCGTCACGGTTACAGATCACGATTCCGACATTGGGACGAAACCCGTCGCCATCTATCACGTGATCACCTTATAAAGGCTGAATCTATAAGGAGATTGTTCCACATTCACTCCGTGGCAGCAAACAAGGACTGCAATCCCCCACGCATGAATAACTTTCAATTTCAAGCCGACTTATGAACAAATCCAAGGATCAAGCCCCGCAAGTTGCCCACCCAGACTGTGCATAAGCCTGTTAGCAAGCGGGTATATACAGTAGTTTTGGTTATCTACTCTAAATTAAGCATCAGCATACAGCATGGTGATAAAAACAAAATATGTATTTAAATACATGGTGTTGAATGAACAGTGCTGGATCAAGATCCATGCCTTTCCCCGCCGGAGATCCGGGATCCCGATTGTGAACAAGTTCAACTGTTCAAAGATCCACCACGGCCAATTTATCCACAGGAGTGGCACACTATCTGCCCTGCCATCGCAGCAAAAATCGGTGCAGTTTCACATTTTTTTGTAACAACACCCTGACTATTACCACTTTACGGCAGTTATCCAAGATTTCTGTGGATAACTGTGTGCAACAGCATGAGCAAACCCTTGGACAACTATTTCAACTCGGGATCTTGTGCCGGGAAGATCTGCACTATAAAGACAAACTCTTTAAAAATCATTATGATAAGTCCTCACCTACAAAACGCCCCCCCCTGTGCAGCCCCCTGCCAGGAACGGTTATAAAAACAGCGATCCTCATCAAGGATCAGACTTGCTAAAATAATTCCCCTTTGCAGGAGTCATTCATGCCCACCAATCCCCAGTCAGAACAGGAACTGCTGGCCCGTGCCGACGCCATGGCTGGCTTCTCGCTGGCACAGCTGGCCACCGATGCAGGCATTGCTGTCCCTCGCGATTTGAGGCGGGACAAGGGCTGGGTCGGTCAACTTATCGAGTGGCAACTCGGGGCCAGCGCAGGCAGCAAGCCGGAGCAGGACTTCCCCGAGCTCGGCATCGAGCTCAAGACGATCCCCATCGATCCTTATGGCAAGCCGCTGGAAACCACTTTCGTTTGCGTAGCACCACTGATCGGCGTCAGCGGTCAGCGCTGGGAAGAGTCGAATGTGCGTAACAAGCTCTCGCGGGTACTCTGGATCCCGGTGGAGGGTAGCCGTGACATCCCCGTAGGAGAGCGCCGGATCGGCATGCCGCTGATGTGGAGCCCGAGTGAAGAGGAAGATAAATTGCTGCGCCAGGACTGGGAAGAGTTGATGGACATGATAGTGCTGGGAGAGGTCGAGCAGATAAGTGCTCGCCATGGTCAGGTGATGCAGTTACGCCCCAAGGCAGCCAACAACAAGGCGCTGACCCGTGCCATCGGCCGCAATGGTCAGCCAATTTTGACACTGCCACGAGGCTTTTACCTCAAGACAGGGTTCACTCATGGCCTGCTGCAACGACACTTTGCCCTGCCCCTTTGATCTCCGTTATAAACATCCTTGTCATAAAGTGATATAAAAATGGCCAGCAGCTATTTCTTCGCAATCAATGACAAGGAGGCGTCATGCCGATCAACAAGCAATTTCTCAAGTCCCGCCCCGAGGTCAAGGTGACCTTCGCGGTGGAAAAAGAGGCTGCAGGTGAAGCTGAGCAGGTATTGCTGCTGGGAGAGTTCAGCCAGTGGCAACCCATAGAGCTCAAACGGATGAAGAGCGGGGAGTTCAGGACCACTCTCAACCTGCCCACCGATGGCCCCAGCCATTTCGAATACTGCTACCAGCTGGTGAAACCGAACGGAGAGACGCTCTACGACAACGACTGGGAGGCGGACGACTATGTGCCAGGCCCCTTCGGACGGGACAACTCTGTGGTACGGGTCAATCAGTAAGCTGCGGTCAGAACGCTGGCGTACGGTCAGGATCCTGAACAGCGGACACAAAAAAGGCTCGCCATTGGCGAGCCTTTTCACTACCTGTCGAGCTATTTGCCGACATATCGACACCAATTCGAATCGAATTAGTTGAGCTTCTCTTTGATACGAGCAGCTTTACCGGACAGGTTGCGCAGGTAGTACAGTTTGGCGCGGCGAACATCACCACGACGCTTCAGTTCTACACTGTGGATCAGCGGAGAGTGAGTCTGGAATACACGCTCAACACCTTCGCCATTGGAGATCTTGCGAACGGTGAAAGCAGAGTGCAGACCGCGGTTACGCTTGGCAATAACGATGCCTTCGAAAGCCTGCAGACGCTCTTTGCCACCTTCTTTAACACGAACTTGAACACGTACGGTGTCGCCCTGGGCAAATGCCGGGATGTCGGTACGCAGTTGCTCTTGTTCAAGCTGCTGAATAATCTTGCTCATTGTCTTTCCTTACCTAGGATAAACTGAAAACTCTACTTAACGCTGTCACGCACTTCGCGGACATACTCGGCAAGAAGTAATTCTTGCTCGTCAGTCAGAGCTAGGTTGTTAATAAGTTCCGGCCTTCTTTGCCAGGTTCGTCCGAGCGACTGTTTGAGACGCCAGCGCCTGATCACTTCGTGATTGCCGCTTGTCAGCGCCTCGGGCACCGCCAATCCATCCAACAACTCCGGCCGAGTGTAGTGGGGATGATCCAGCAAGCCATCCGTGAAGGAGTCTTGCTCGGCACTGGCCTGATCACCCAAAACCCCAGGGACCAGACGCGAAACCGCATCGATCAGGGTCATGGCAGGCAACTCGCCACCACTTAACACGTAATCCCCGATAGACCACTCTTCGTCGACTTCGGTTTGTATCACGCGTTCATCGATACCTTCGTATCGACCGGCTACCAGAATCAGTTTCTGATTCGTCGCCAACTCGGTTACGCCCGCTTGAGTCAGCTTGCGTCCCTGAGGAGAGAGATAGATGACTTTCGCCCCGTCTCCCGCCGCTTGCTTGGCTGCATGAATCGCGTCACGCAGCGGCTGAACCATCATCAACATGCCGGGCCCACCACCATATGGACGATCATCGACCGTACGATGTTTGTCGTGGGTAAACTCCCGGGGGTTCCAGCACTCAATCTGCAGCAGGCCACTCTTGACGGCCCGACCCGTTACCCCGTGCTCGGTAATAGCTCGGAACATTTCCGGGAAGAGGCTAATCACCCCAATCCACATAAGAAACCTCCGGCACTCGTGTTACCGCGGGAAACTAGAAACCAGGATCCCAATCAACTTCGATTGTTCGAGCAGTCAGATCAATATGCTTGATCACCTGCTCTTCCAGGAACGGAATCAACCGCTCCTTCGCGCCAAAGGCATCTTTTACATTGGCCTCAACCACCAACACATCGTTGGAGCCGGTTTCCATCAATTCGGTCACCTTGCCCAGGTCGTATCCCTTGGTGGTCGATACCGAGCAACCGATAAGGTCACGCCAGTAAAACTCACCTTCAGGCAACGCAGGCAACAGATCAGCGGGTACGCCAATCTCGACATTGGTCAATGCCAGGGCATCTTCACGCAGATCGATACCATCGATCTTGCAAATCAGACCCTTGTTGTGACGTTTCCAGGCCGAGACCTTGAGTTCACGCCACACCCCGTTCTGATTGATCATCCAGGGGTTGTAATCGAAAATCGCTTCGGCAACATCGGTGAAGGAGTTCACTTTAAGCCAGCCCTTGATGCCATAAACGGTACCCAGAGTGCCCAGAACTACAGGTTTTTCCACCTTAACTCCTTACCGTTGGGCTGATTAAGCAGCTTTGGCAGCGTCTTTGATCAGCTTGGCAACGCGGTCAGAAACAGCGGCACCAGTAGCAACCCAATGCTCGATACGAGCCAGGTCCAGATTCAGCTTTTCAGCAGAACCAGAAGCGACCGGGTTGAAGAAACCAACGCGCTCGATGAAGCGACCGTCACGGGCGCAACGGCTGTCAGAAACTACTACCTGGTAAAACGGACGCTTTTTCGCGCCACCACGTTGTAAACGAATGGTTACCATATCGTCCTCATAAACATCTAATGAACAAGGCCTGCAAATACGCAGACCCTAGCTTAAAATAAGCCGCGTAATTCTACTTGGATTCGTAATAATTGCAACCAAGCCAGCTATTTTTTGCGCAAGGGTTGGCATGAAAAAGGCTCACCTCGGTGAGCCTTTCTGCCTGACAAGCAGGAAAATCAGAACGGACCGCGACCACCGCCACCAAATCCGGGCGGCAGCATGTTCTTCATCTGCCCCATCATCTTGCGCATGCCGCCCTTGCCGGACATCTTTTTCATCATGCGCTGCATTTCGGTGAACTGCTTGAGCAGCTTGTTCACGTCCTGCACCTGCATGCCGGAACCCGCAGCGATGCGGCGCTTGCGGGAACCCTTGATGAGATCAGGATGGGCACGCTCCTTGGGCGTCATGGAGCTGATGATGGCCTCCATCCGCACTGTGAGCTTGTCATCCATCTGATCTTTCACGTTATCCGGCAGGCCGGACATACCCGGCAGCTTGTCGAGCATGCCCATCATGCCACCCATGTTGCGCATCTGGGCCAGCTGTTCACGGAAGTCTTCCAGATCGAAGCCTTTGCCACTCTTGACCTTGTTGGCCAGTTTGGCGGCCTTCTCCTTGTCGACCGTGCGCTCCACTTCCTCGATAAGGGAGAGTACATCGCCCATGCCGAGGATGCGGGAAGCGAGGCGATCCGGATGGAATGGCTCCAACGCGTCTGTCTTCTCACCCATACCGATGAACTTGACCGGCTTGCCGGTGATATGGCGCACGGAAAGGGCGGCACCACCACGGGCGTCACCGTCGGCCTTGGTGAGGATCACGCCGGTGAGCGGCAGCGCCTCGTTGAACGCCTTGGCAGTGTTGGCGGCATCCTGACCCGTCATGGCATCCACCACGAACAGGGTCTCGACCGGCTTGATGGTGGCGTGGAGATGGATGATCTCGTCCATCATGTCGCTGTCGACGTGCAGACGACCGGCGGTATCCACGATCACAACGTCATAGAACTTCTTGCGCGCCTGATCGATGGCTGCGGTGGCGATATCAACCGGTTTCTGGCTGGCATCACTCGGGAAGAAGTCGACGCCGACATCGCTTGCCAGGGTTTCCAGCTGCTTGATCGCCGCAGGGCGATAGACGTCGGCACTGACGACCAGCACTTTCTTCTTGCTTCGCTCTTTGAGCAACTTGGCCAGTTTACCAACCGTAGTGGTCTTACCGGCACCCTGCAGACCTGCCATCAGTATGATGGCGGGCGGCTGGGCAGCGAGGTTGAGCTGTTCATTGGCCTCCCCCATCACAGAGACCAGCTCGCCGTGCACTATCTTGATGAAGGCCTGGCCCGGGCTCAGGGACTTGGCTACTTCCTGGCCCACGGCACGTTCTTTCACGCGGGCAACGAAGTCACGCACTACCGGCAGGGCGACGTCCGCCTCGAGCAGCGCCATGCGCACTTCGCGCAAGGTATCCTTGATGTTTTCTTCGGTCAGCCGGCCACGGCCACTGACATTGCGCAAGGTGCGCGAGAGTCGTTCAGTCAAATTCTCAAACATGACGCATTCCGGTTCTTGGCGTAACAAATAGGGGGATTATACCCCAGTCAGCCCTGTGAGGACGATTATTCACCGCTCGTGGCGCTCATCAGCCAGCTAACGGGCAAGCTTAACAAATGGGGGCATTATAATACCTCAGCCAGCGTGAGGTAGCGCTGGAGGACAATTATTCACCGCGCAAAGCGGTAGCCTGCTGCCTATATATGGGCAGATCGGCGGTAGCACAACTGGCGAGCATATCTTGTGCAAGGTATACTGCCACTCCTGTTCCAATCGCTTGTTCAACAACGACCTGGTTATGATCGTGATCTCTATTCTGGCCCTGGCATTCTATCTGCTCGCCATCGTCGCCTCGCTGCACCTGCTGCTCAATGCCAAACAAGTCGGGCAAGCGCCCCTGTTTGCCTGCATAGGACTGGCTCTGGTCGCCCATGGCGCGTCTGTGGCCAGCGAAGTGCTGGTGACCCATTCCGGCCAGAATCTCAGCATGCTCAACGTCGCGTCTCTGGTCAGCCTCATCATCAGTTGCTTCATGACGTGCGTCACCCGTCGCTTCAACGGCTGGATCCTGCTGCCCGTGGTCTACAGTTTTTCAGCCCTGCTGCTGGCCGCCAGTGCCCTGATACCGGGTCGCTATATCACCCATCTGGAAGCTCATCCCCAGTTGCTGCTGCATATAGGTCTCGCGCTGATGGCCTATTCGGTGCTGATGATCGCCTGCCTGTTTGCACTGCAACTCGCCTGTCTGGACCGTCAGTTGAAATCCCGCAAGATCAGCCAGCTACCGTCAATGCCTCCCTTGATGACGGTAGAGAAACGGCTGTTCCAGCTGATTTCGGCGGGCCTGTTTCTGCTGACACTTTCCATCGCCTCCGGTCTGTTCTTTCTGGAGGACATGTTCGCTCAGGGTAAATCCCACAAGGCAATCCTCTCGATCCTTGCCTGGTGCGTCTATGTATTGCTGTTATGGGGTCACCATACTCGTGGCTGGCGTGGTCGCAGGGTCATTACCCTGAGTTTTGTCGGCAGTGTCATCCTGACGCTGGCCTATTTCGGCAGCCGCTTCGTGAAAGAAGTGCTGCTGAGCTGATATTCACTTTTACTCACCTAGCCCCAACAGGAGCCCTTTTTGGACAGCATCTCAACGAGTACACTACTGATTGTCCTCGTTATCTTGATCTTTCTATCCGCTTTCTTCTCCAGCTCCGAAACCGGCCTGATGTCCATCAACCGCTACAAGCTGCGGCATCTGGCACAGACCAAACACAAAGCCGCACGCCGTGTCGAGCAACTGCTCGCCCGCCCTGATCGTCTGCTGGGCCTGATCCTGATAGGCAACAACCTGGTCAACATCTTCGCCTCGGCCATCGCCACCATTGTCTGTATCCGGCTCTTTGGCGATCTGGGTGTTGCCATCGCCACCTTCGGTCTGACCCTGGTCGTGCTGGTATTTGGCGAAGTCACCCCCAAAACCCTGGCGGCCATGTTCCCCGAAAGAATTGCCTACCCCGCCTCCTGGATCCTCAAGGGGCTGATGGTGCCGCTCTACCCCTTCGTCTGGCTGATCAACGGCATCACCAGCGGCCTGCTCAAGCTGCTGCGAGTGACGCCCAACAAGAATGATGCTCTCAATACCGAGGAGCTGCGCACCATAGTCAACGAGGCCGGAAGTCTCATCCCCCAGCGCCATCAGGAGATGCTGCTCAGTATCCTGGACCTGGACAAGATGACGGTGGAGCACATCATGGTGCCACGCAGCGAAATCTACGCCATCGACATCAACGATGACTGGAAAAGCATACTGCGCCAGCTGGCCCACGGCGCCCACACCAAAATACTGCTCTATCGAGACAACATCGATGACGTGGTGGGCTTTCTGCACGCCCGCGATGCGCTGCGGCTGATGGCCAGGGATCAGTTCAACAAGTCGAGCCTGCTGCGGGAAGTGGACGAGATCTACTTCATCCCGGAAGGGACGCCGCTCAACGTGCAACTGGCCAAGTTCCAGCGCAACAAGGAGCGGATCGGCCTCATTGTGGATGAGTACGGTGACATTCAGGGGCTGATCACTCTGGACGACATCCTGGAGGAGATAGTGGGCGATTTCACCACCACCATTACTCCCGCGCCCAGCGAAGAGATCCATCCTCAACCGGACGGTTCTTTCCTGGTGGAAGGCTCGGCCAGCATCCGCGAACTGAACAAGGAAATGAACTGGCAACTGCCCATCGACGGGCCGAGAACCCTCAATGGCGCAATTCTGGAATATCTGGAGGAGATCCCCCAGCCCAACATCAGCCTGCGGCTGGCTGGCTATCCCATCGAGATCATGGAAGTAGAGAACAATATGGTGAAGATGGCGCGGATCATGCCAGATTTATACCGCAACGTATCGGGTTTCGAAGATTGAAAAAAGGCTGCCGATGGCAGCCTTTTTTATCTCACTCATTCTCGTCGTCAGGCTCTGGTTCCAGCACCAGGGTCGGGATCAGCTCACCGAACACCTTCTGCAGCTCGTCGCGATTGGCCAGCAGGTCTTGCAGCGTGTAGCTGTCCATCACCGCCAGGAAGGCGTTCATCGCCTCCTTCAGGGCGCTTTTCAGCAGACAGACAGAGACGATATGGCAAACGGGCGAGTTGCAGTCGATGCCGTCCAGGTTGCCCTCCAGCGCACGGATCACCTGGCCAATATTGACTGTCTCTGGCGCGCAAGCCATGCGGATCCCGCCATTCTTGCCCCGCTGTGACTGCAGATAACCCAGCTTCACCAGCTGATTCACCACCTTCACCATGTGGTTGCGAGAGACGTCATACAAGGCGGAAACCTTGGCCACGCTCGACAATTCCCCCTGTGGCAAGGTCGCCAGATAGAGCAGGGCTCTCAATCCAAAATCGGTATAGCTAGTTAGTCTCATAGGGCCTGTGTCGCATCACGCGGAAAATTGATTATTGATCCAGATCAAATAAACATCTAGGATGCAGCTTATTAAGTGACATTTTAAATGTTTAATTAGAAAGGACCCCTTATGTTAGATCAAGCCACCATCGCCGTCATCAAAAGCACCATACCTTTGCTCGAATCGGCGGGCCCTGCACTCACCCAGCACTTCTATCAGCGCATGTTCAGTCACAACCCCGAGCTGAAGGATATTTTCAACCTGGCTCACCAGCGCAGCGGCGGCCAACCGCTGGCCCTGTTCAACGCAGTGGCGGCTTATGCCAAGAACATCGACAACCTGGGGGCCCTGGCAGGTGCAGTAGAACGTATCGCCCACAAACACACGGGCTTCATGATCCAGCCGGAACAATATCACATTGTAGGTAGTCATCTCTTGGCCACGCTCAAAGAATTGGGCGGAAGTGCAGTCACCGACGAAGTGCTGGATGCCTGGGGCAAGGCTTATGGGGTACTGGCCAGTATTTTCATCGGCCGGGAGAGCGAGATCTATCAGGAGAAGGCGAGCGAGATCGGTGGCTGGCAAGGCCCCCGCCCCTTCATCATCAAAGAGAAGCGGGTCGAGAGCGAGCTCATCACTTCCTTCATGCTGGCGCCGATCGATGGCAAACCCGTGCTGCATTTCAAGCCGGGCCAGTACCTCAGCATCCAGCTCAACCACCCGGAACTGGAATATCAGGAGATCCGTCAGTACTCCCTCTCCGATGCACCCAATGGTCGCGATTACCGTATCAGCGTCAAGCGCGAGCCGCAGGGTCAGGTTTCCAACCTGCTGCATGACCATCTGCAAGTCGGTGACAAGGTGGACCTGATGCCGCCAACCGGTGATTTCTTCCTGCAAGCCAGCTCCAACACCCCAGTGGTGCTGCTCTCCGCCGGCGTGGGCCTCACCCCCATGCTGAGCATGCTCAACCAACTGCTTAGCACGGGCCATGATACCGATGTCTGCTGGCTGCACGCTTGTGAACGGGGTTCGCTGCATGCCTTCAAGGAGGATATCCAGCGCAAACGCCAACAGCACCACAAGCTGCAGAGCCGGGTTTGGTATCGGGAGCCAAGTGATCAGGATGAGCAAGGGAAGGACTACGACTTCAGCGGCACCATGGACTTGAGTCAGGTGTCCGGGTTGCTGGTACCGCAGGCCCACTACTACTTCTGCGGCCCACTCGGCTTCATGCAGGGGATCAAGACACAACTCAGCTCGGCGGGTATCCCGACCGAACAGTTGCACTACGAAGTTTTTGGCCCCCACCAGGATCTTTAATCGGGGTTGCACCATATAAAGCAGTGAGGACCCGGCCTGTCATGGCACGGCGGCCGGATCCGGACCCACAGGTGAGAGCCTGTGGGTCCTTTTTATTTAACGCATCGCCTTGGCACGGGCAATGGCGTTGGCAGGCATGCGGTTGCCCAGTCGATTCAGCAGGCTGGTCGCCTTCTGATGCTGGGCCTTGTCACCAATGACAGTACTGTGCAGCCAGTGATACGCCTCTTCATAATCCAGCGGGCTGCCCAGCCCCTGCAGCAACATCTCGACCCACTCTATCTGTGCCCGTTGAAACCCCAGACTGGCCGCTTCACGCATCAGGGTTTCGGCCTTGAGCAGATCTTTTTGCACCAGGGTGCCCTTCCAGTAATAACGGCCCAGCTGTTCCAGCGCAGGTGCCAACCCCTGATTGGCTGCATCCCACATGAATTTGACCCCGAGCTCCGCATTGGGCTTGATGCACACTCCCCAGGCCAGCATGTCTCCCCACAGGAACTGATAGGCAGGCACCTTCATTACTTCGGCCCGCACCTCGATATCCTGGGTGAGCTGGCATCTGTCCTGTTTTACCTGCTGTAAATGACGCCCCTGCTCAATCCAGTTGAGCAACTCGTCCTGACGATAGAGGGGCACAGCCTGCAGGTTGCCGCTGTCATCTACACCGCTCGTCGGCGTACTGGTCATGGGTGGACTGGTTGGAGAAAGTCCGCCATCCGACGCGGTGGCAGCCGCAGCTGATGAGGCCTGCGCCATTGAAGGAGCGACTGGCAGTGGTGCTGCTGGCCCGGCTGCAGACACCTCAGGCTGATATGACGCGACCGGTCCAGCGGCGGAAACCGCAGGCTGAGATACAACCACCGGCTCGGCGGCGGAAACCGCAGGCGGGGATGCGGTCGCTGACTCTGCCACGGAAACTGCACTGCTTGCCGTAGGTGCGGCGGCGGATACCTGTGGCTCCGCGCCCTGTGCCTGGGTCGTCAGCAAACAAGCAAGGCCAAAAAGGGGAAGGGGTTTCATCATAAGGTTCTCCTGCTGCTCTCTATTATCGGCAGCCAGGCCCATCCCCTTAGCCCGTCACCGTCAGCACCCTGCAGCAATGACAAAGGGGAGCCGAAGCTCCCCTTTTTGTCAGCCATGCGGCTTACTTGACGAACTCGACACCCAGCTGGATATCGGCTTTCAGAGTGGCCAGCATGCCCTCCATCGCCTCTTGCTCGAAGGCACTCAGCTTGCCGTAGTCCAGCACGGTTTCGACGCCATTCTTGCCCAGCAAGATGGGCTGTGCGAAGAAGGTAGCGTGCTTGCCATCCCCTTCCACATAAGCGCACTCGATGACGTTGGCTTCGCCCTGCAGACCCTTGATGAGGGACAGGCCAAAACGACAGGCAGCCTGACCCATGGAAAGTGTGGCAGAACCACCACCGGCCTTGGCTTCAACCACTTCGGTGCCGGCGTTCTGGATACGCTTGGTCATGGCTGCCACTTCTTCTGCAGAGAAGGAAGCCCCTTCGATCTGGGACAGCAGCGGCAGTATGGTCACGCCACTGTGGCCGCCGATCACGTTGACACGCACCTTGTCGACATTCAGACCCTTGGCGTCGGCCACGAAGGTCTCGGCGCGGATCACATCCAGGGTGGTGACGCCAAACAGGCGACGCTTGTCGTAGACACCGGCTTTTTTCAGCACTTCAGCCGCGATGGCGACAGTGGTGTTGACCGGGTTGGTGATGATGCCGATCAGCGCTTTCGGGCAGGAGGCGGCACATTTTTCGACCAGATTCTTGACGATACCGGCGTTGATATTGAACAGATCGGAACGATCCATGCCGGGCTTGCGCGCCACACCGGCGGAGATCAGCACCACATCGGCGCCGACCAGAGCGGGGCTAGGATCTTCACCGCAGAAACCTTTTACTTTCACGTCAGTCGGGATATGGCTCAGATCGACCGCCACACCCGGAGTGACAGGGGCTATGTCATACAGGCTCAGTTCGGAACCAGCAGGGAGGCGGTTTTTCAACAGCAGAGCGAGGGCTTGGCCGATGCCACCGGCGGCACCCAGAACGGCAACTTTCATGATCAACTCCATGTTTAAGCGTAGGTTTAAGGTTGTTTCTTGTTGTGGGCCCAACCTTAATGGATCCCCCCATAAAAAACAATCTGATAACAGTTGCAATCACGGGTTCTGTGAGCCAATAAACAGGCGGCGCATAAAAATGGGGGGAAATGCAAAAAATCAGAGGAGAAGCACAGATTTCCCGCATTTATACCTACCACAAAGAGGTAGATCTACCGAGCTCAGGCCTGGAATGCCAGGGCTCGCAGTTCACACCAGCGAAACCCAATTGTTAACAATCCGTTCATGGTCAGGTAAAGCGCACCGGCCACAGTGAACACAGCCAGGGTGTCATAGGTCTGGGCGTTGAGGCGCTGGGCCAGACCCATCACGTCCATGATGGTAATGGTGCTGGCCAGTGAACTGCCCTTGAGCACCAGGATCACCTCGTTGGAATAGGCAGGCACCAGTCGCCGCGCAGCATGACGCACCTTCATCCACAGGGTCTGCCCGGCCGAAAAGCCGAGGGCGCGGCACGCCTCCACCTCACCGGACGGAATGGCATCGAGCGCCCCCTTGAACAAGCGGGTTGAATAGGCCGCAGTGTTGAAACCAAGGGCCAGCACGGCGCAGAACCAGGGCTGCTTGAGCAGCGGCCAGAGCGGTCCTGATTTGAGCCACTCGAACTGTCCCGGTCCGTAGTAGATGAGGAAGATCTGGATCAGCAGCGGCGTGCCGGTGAAGATCAGCACCCACAGCTGTACCAGCTGGGTCGCCACCGGAATGCGCTGCTCCAGCACCCATGTCATGGCAGCCGCCATCAGTACGCCGAGCAGCAGACTGAGAGCAGTTAATTGCAAGGTGATCGCCAGACCACCAAGCAGAGTCATGAAATAGTCCTGCATGGTCAACCTCCGTAGCGGCGGGTATAGCGGGCAGCCTGCTTAAGGCCAAATTCACTCACCAAGCTGATGGCAAGATAGATGAGGGCCGCGGCAGCATACCAGGTGAAAGGTTCATAAGTGCTGGCCGAGGCCATCTGGGCCTGACGCATCATCTCGTTCACCCCTATGAGGGAGACCAGCGCCGTATCCTTGAGCAACACCAGCCACTGATTGCCGAGGCCCGGCAGGGCATGACGCCAAGCTTGGGGCAACACGATGCGAAAGAAGATGTGCCCCTTGCCAAGACCGAGCGCCAGCGCCGCCAACCGCTGTCCGGCGGGCACCGCATTGAGCGCCGCGCGCAGAGTCTGGGTGGCATAGCTGGCAAACAGCAGAGAGAGTGCAAGCACGCCACAGGCGAACGGACTGAACTCCACATACTCGCCTGTGATGAGAAACAGCACCTGGGTCGAGCCGAAGTAGATGAACAGCACCACCAACAGCTCGGGCAAGCCACGGATCAAGGTGGTCAGTGTAGCCACAGGCCACACCAGCCAAGGCTGCTTACTCAGCTCGGCGGCGCTCAATCCCAGCGCCAATACCATGCCACCGACCAGTGATGCCAAGGCCAGCCCGAGGGTCATCCAGGCTGCATCCAACAACAGGCTCAACATGGCTTACTGCGCGAAGTATTTGTCGAAGATTTTCTGATAGGTGCCGTTGGCCTTGATTTCGGCCAGCCCCTTGTTCAGCTGGGTCAGCAGCTCCAGGTTACCCTTGGCCACTGCGATGCCAAAGCCGGTACCGAAGTACTTGGCATCGGTCACAGGCGCACCGATCACGACATACTCCTTGTGCTGCTTGAGCCAGTCGGCAGCGACTGCAGTATCGGCAAACACACCATCGGTGCGGCCATTCATCATGTCGAGGAAGGCACTCTGGTAGCTGGCATAGGGCACGGTCAGCAAGCCTTTGCTGATCCAGTTATCCACCAGATAGGACTGATGGGAGGAACCATTCTGCACGCCGACCGTCTTGTCGACCAAGTCTTCCGGTCCCTTGAAGGTCCCTTTCTTGGCCACGAACACGGCTGAGTTCTCGTAATAGATGTCGGAAAAGTCGACCTGGGCTGCCCGCTCCGGGGTCACATCCATGGCTGCAATGGCAGCGTCATAACGACGGAACTTGAGGCTGGGGATCAGGCTGTCGAAGGCCTGGTTGTGGAAGCTGCACTCCAGCTTGACCTGGGTACAGATGGCACGGGCCAGGTCGATGTCAAAGCCCTGAAACTCGTTTTTGTCGTCCAGGTATTCGAACGGTGCATAAGTCGCCTCGGTGGCGAACTTGATCTCTTTGGCCAGCACAGAGGTGCTCAGCAAACCCATGGCAGCAACCAGCAACAGACTCTTTTTCATGACAGCTTCCTTATCGATTTGAATATCAATGCATCAAGAATTCGGCAAACCGGCTGGTTTGCGGGGATTGGAAAATGGCGGCGGTGCCGGACTCGATGATCCGCCCCTTTTCCAGATAAATCACCTGACTGGCCACCTTGCGGGCAAACTCCACCTCGTGGGTCACCACCACCTGGGTAATACCTGTCTGGCCCAGATTGCGGATGATCTCGGCCACCTCTTTGGTGATCTCGGGATCGAGTGCAGCCGTCGGCTCGTCAAACAGCAGCACTTGCGGATCCATCATCAGGGTACGGGCAATGGCCACCCGTTGCTGTTGACCACCCGAGAGGCGGGCAGGCCAGGCATCACGCTTGTCGGCCAGTTGCAACTGGGTCAACAGGTAGGCACCCTTCTCGATGGCCGCGGCCTTGCTCATGCCGAGCAACTTGACGGGTGCCTCTATGAGGTTCTCCATCACGGTCAGATGTGGCCAGAGATTGTACTGCTGGAACACCATGCCTACCTTGCGACGCAGTGCCTGTGCCTGACGGTTGAATTCGGCAGCAGACAGGCCGGACGGGAAAGAAAATTCACTTTCACCGATGCGCAATACGCCGGCATCCGGCGTGTCCAGCAAGTTCATCATGCGTAGCAGCGAGCTCTTGCCAGCACCGCTCGGGCCCAGCAGCACCAAGGTTTCACCGGGCTCAGTCCGAAAGCTGACATCTTGCAGTACCGGCACTTTGTGCCAGGATTTTGCGATACCGATTAGTTCAATACCCATACAGCCCAATTGAATAAGTTTTCAAAATTTCGTCCCGATTTTAGCCCCAACATGGGGGGATGCAAGCTAATTTTGAATCAATATGCAGAACAACCGCCGCTTCCTTGCAAAAATAGGCACATGAATGCAAAATGGGCACGCTGTTCATATCTGCCGCCTGAGCGTGACAGGCAGCCACACCTCCTCATTCGTGAGTCCAAGATGAAACACAACGACAAGCAAGAAAAACTGGCCAAGGCCTTTAAAGCCTTGCTGAAAGAAGAACGATTTGGCTCCCAGGCAGAGATAGTGACTGCCCTGCAAGAGATGGGCTTCGAAAACATCAACCAGTCCAAGGTATCGCGCATGCTGAGCCGCTTCGGCGCCGTTCGCACCCGCAATGCCAAGATGGAGATGGTTTACTGCCTGCCGGTGGAACTGGGTGTACCCACCACTTCCAGCCCGCTCAAGAACCTAGTACTCGACGTCGACCACAACGGCGCCCTGGTCGTGATCCACACCAGCCCGGGTGCAGCCCAGCTGATCGCCCGCCTGCTCGACTCACTCGGCAAGGCAGAAGGGATCCTCGGCACTATCGCCGGTGATGACACCATCTTCATCACTCCGACCAGCGACACCGATATCGAAGAGCTCTATCTCTCCGCCCTCGAGCTGTTCGAACAGACCCCTTAATGTCAGCCAATGCGCAGGCCACCGCCTACTAGCGGTACCGCCAGAACGCAAAATCCCGGCCAAGGCCGGGATTTTTGTTTTCTGCGCACAGGTAAATGCTGACTTATTGACCCTGTGCCACCAGAAAATCTTCCGAGGGGGCAAAGAAGGCCGCACCAGTCACTGCCGTGGTGAAGCGCAGCAGGTGATCGAAATGGCCGCCCTCCCCCTTGTACATGCTGGCCATCATGGCATTGAAGTGCAACGGCGTGCGGCAGCAGGAGATGAAATAGAGTCCCTGCTCCGTCATGGTTCCCCAGGGCATGCTCTGACGCAGTATCTCCATGGATTCACCCTTGGGCGTCTTGAGGTTGACCCGCTTGATATGGGAGGTCAGCGGCTTGTCGGCCGACTCGTATTCGATGTTGTCGCGCTTGGTGCGGCCAATGATATCTTCCTGTTCCTTCAGGGCGAGCTTCTCCCAGTCGCTCATGGCATGTACCCAACGCTGCACATGGACATAGGAGCCACCGGCAAACTCGCCACCCTCAAGCAAGGCCACCTCAGCGCGGTGTTCATCTTGCGGGTTCTCAGTGCCGTCGACGAAGCCGGTCAGGTCCCGGCAATCCAGATTGCGGAAACCACGCACCTCTTCCACCAGCGCCACCAGTCCGGCCAGCAGCGCCATCACCCTTTGACCGGCGTGATGCAAAACATCGACCCGATCGGCACGCAATTGCACGAAGAGGTCGAACGGCGTATTTGGCGCCTGCTGACCGTTGGCTGATTGCGTCATAAAGCCGCGAAACTGGGGCGGACGGGCCACAGGGTAGAGGTCATCCCAGGCATCGGCGCCGACGGCGACCAGGCCAGTGAAACCGGCATCGGGGAAATCGGCGGCAACCGCTTCCCACAGGGCAGGCAAGCTGGCCAGACGGGCAACCAGTGCGGTCGCCTCTCCTGTGCGATTGAACATCAGATAGAGGGCGTGCAGATTCGGCTCTGCGCAGATCCCGGCTTGGGCTTTCATTTGTCTCTCCCCTGTATAGGCATTAGCGTGGTGCGATTATAAACCAGAGTGAATTCAATTCATTGATTTCATAACGATATCAAGTGGTTCACTGCACTGGTTCAAACAACACCAACCCATGGGGAGCGACCTTGACCCGAGCGCGATCCCCGCCGAGTGGCTCACCTATGCTCGCCTCCAGTCGCTGACCGCCACACTCGAACAACACCCGACAGTGATGACCGAGAAACTGCTGCTCCAGCACAGTCAGTTCGCCGTCCACGACGGCCTCCAGCAACAGTTGCTGGGGTCTGAGCATCAGTTGCAGCAGCTCGCCCAGGTTGCGACCATGAGGCTCGCTGCCACAGATAACCCCGAGCGCCGTCTGCACGCAGTGACTGTCCACCACCTCGGCGGCCAGATAATTCACCCCGCCCAAAAACTCGGCCACGAAGCGGTTCTGCGGGCGGCGATAAAGCTGCTCCGGCTGTCCCACCTGCTCGATATGACCAGCCCGAAACAGAGCCAGCCGGTCGGCGAAGGCAAACGCCTCCTCCTTGCTGTGGCTGACGAAGATGGCGCCGATCCCCTGCTGCTTGAGCAGGGTGCGGATCTCGAGGATCAGCTTCATCCGCACCTGGGTATCTATGTTCGAGAAGGGCTCATCCAGCAGCATCAACTTCGGCTTGCACACCAGAGCGCGAGCGATGGCAACCCTTTGCTGCTGCCCGCCAGAGAGTTGATGGGGATAGCGATCTCCCAGCCCCTGCAGCTTGACCAGCGTCAGCGCCTCCTCCACCTGCTGCTGACGGGCGGAGCGGTCAAGGCGAGTCAGCCCGAAACCGACGTTGTCGGCCACCGTCAGATGGGGGAAGAGGGCGTAATCCTGGAAGATCATACCGATGTTGCGCGCCTCGGGTGGCACGCTGACGCCCGGCCCATCCAGCAGGGTAGCACCGAGGCGGATCTCCCCTTCGGCCAGCGGCAACAGGCCTGCAATGGCCTTGAGCAGCGTGGTTTTACCGCAGCCACTGGCCCCCAGCAGACAGACAATCTCGTTGTCGGCCACCGACAGAGACAGCTGCTCCAGCACATTGCGACCGTTATAACGGCAACTGACGTTCTCAACCTGCAAGCAAGACACGGCTGACTTCCTCATATTCTTTTGATTCAGGCCGACCTGCGCCGGACAACAATTCAGGGAGTGATCTGCAGACTCAGTGCCCCTGGCTATCCAGGCTGCGGTTGACCCAGATGAGCGGCAACAGCCCTACCAGCACGATAACGATGGCCCCCAGGGCGCCGCGTTCCAGCATCTCGTCCGAGACAAATTGATAGACGTGGGTCGCCAGGGTATCGAAGTTGAACGGCCGCAGCAGCAGGGCGGCGGGCAGCTCCTTCATGGATTCGATGAATACCAGCATGGCACCGGCAAACAGACCCCGTCGCACCAGCGGCAGATGAACCCGCCGCAGCATACCGCCATCTCCCTGTCCCAGGGAACGGGCCGCCATGTCGAGGCTGGGGGAGATCTTGCCCATGCTGCTCTCCACCGAACCGATGGCAATGGCCACGAAGCGCACCAGATAGCCGAATACGATGGCAGTGAGGGTACCGGTCAGCAGCAAGCCAGGCCCCTGCCCCCCAAGCCACTCGGCCAGATCATTGATACCAAAATCGAGGGCTGTCAGCGGCACCAGCACGCCGATGGCGAGCACGGTTCCCGGCATGGCGTATCCCATGGCGGCGATACGCAGGGGCAGCAGACTCTTGACGCCGCCATCGAGGCGGCGGAAGAAACCGAGCAGCAAGGCGATCCCCATGGCCAGCAGGGCTGTCAGCGCCGAGATGAGCAGACTGTTGCCGGCGAAGCGGAGAAACTCCGGCGTCCAGGAGAGTTCGAAATAGCGCACGCCGTAATCGAGCAGGATGACAAATGGCAGGCCGAAACCCGCCAGCACCAGTCCCCAGCACCAGAGTCCGGCCAGCCAACGGCTGACTCCCTTGAGTGGATAACGCAGCGGCTGCTCATGACCCATGGATTTCTGAAACACCTGCTGACGCTGGCGGGAGCGGCGCTCCAGCGCGATGAGCAGCACCACGGCTAGCAGCATCATGCAGGAGAGCTTGGCAGCGGTGGCCAGGCTGCCATAGCCGAGCCAGGTATCATAAACCGCCGTGGTCAAGGTGTTGATGGCGAAGAAGTGGACAGTGGCAAAGTCGGCCAGGGTCTCCATCGCTACCAGGGAAACCGCCACCATGATGGCGGGGCGTGCCAACGGCAAACTGAGGCGGCGAAAGCTCTGCCAGGGGGTGCAGCCGAGCAGACGGCTGGAGTGAATGAGGCTGACCGACTGCTCCAAGAACGAGGCGCGGGCCAGCAGATAGACGTAGGGAAAGAGCACCAGCGCCAGTACCCAGGCGGCGCCGCCCAGGGATCGGATGGCCGGGAACCAGTAATCCGCCGGTCTGCTCCACTCAAACAGGGTGCGCAGCCCCGCCTGCAGCGGCCCCGAGTAGTCGAGCAGGTCGGTGTAGACGTAGGCGACGATATAGGAGGGCATGGCCATGGGCAGCATCAGCGCCCACTGCAGGGCTCGGCGCCCCGGTACCTGACACATGGCTACCAGCCAGGCGGTAGGTACGCCGAACAACAGGCTGAGTAGCACTACGCCCGCCACCAGTCCCAGCGTATTGGCCAGATAATCGAACAGCACAGTATCGGCGAGGTGGCGAAACAGGTCTCCGTCTGCCGAGAAGGCTGAGAAGATAAGGGCGAGTACCGGCAAACCCAGCAGCAGGGCGGTGGCCCAGCTGCTGACAATCCATCCACAATTTTTCATGAGACCACAGAAGTGGATGGGGCCCTTGGCCCCATCTGATTACAAGTCGAATTTTACTTCATCCAGCAACTGCAAGGCATCCTTGCGGTGCTTGGCGTACTCGCTGACCGGCATGGGATCAGACTTGAAACTGCCCCAGGACTTGACCATGGCGGAAGGCTCGACCCCGACCTTGACCGGGTACTCGGCATTCACGTCCGCATACATGTGCTGGGCAGTATCGCCAGCCAGGAACTCCATCAGCTTCTGGGCGGCTTCCTTGTTCTTGGCATGCTTGGTCATGGCCACGCCGCTCACGTTGACGTGGGCGCCACGGTCAGCCTGGTTCGGGAAGTTGATGTAGACAGCATCAGCCCAGGACTTCTGAGCCGGATCTTTCAACATGGCACCCAGGTAGTAGCTGTTGCCGAGGGACAGATCGCAGATGCCATCCTTGATCGCCTTGACCTGATCCCTGTCGTTGCCTTGCGGCTTGCGCGCCAGGTTGGCCTTGACCCCTTCCAGCCAGGTTTTTGCATCCGCCATGCCGTGATGGGCGATCATGGAGGAAACCAGCGCCACATTGTACTCATGCTTGCCGCTACGGGTACAAATTTTCCCTTTGAATTCAGGCTTGACCAGATCTTCGTAGCGGATGGTGTCGAGTTTGCCGAGGCGTTCCTTGCTCGAATAGATGGCACGCACTCGGGTGGTCAGGGCGAACCAGCGGTTCTCCGGGTCACGATAGATAGCGGGAATATTCTCCTGCAGTATCTTGCTGTCTACCGGCTGCACCAGCCCCTTGTCCACCAGATCAGTCAGACGGCTGATGTCTACGGTCAGCATCAGGTCAGCCGGAGAGAGCTTGCCTTCCCGCTCCAGACGCTCGTTCAGCCCCTCTTTGGCGAACACCACGTTGACCTTGATGCCCGATTCCTTCTCGAACTGCTGGATGATGGGCTTGATCAGTTCATCCTGACGGTTGGAGTAGACATTCACCTCTCCTGCCGCCAACGCCCCCTGAGCAGCCAGGGTAGAAAAAGCCAGTGCCAGCATCTTCATTTTCATCATCCATTCCTTGAGTTGCTATATCGAGTGATAACCATTGCTGTTTGTATTTTGCATTGGCCTCGCCAACCGGATCAAGAAAACATCGAGTGCGGGATCACATATTTAAACGCCGTGCAAACAAAAGGGCCGGATAGAATCCTATCCAGCCCCACCATGGAGTCAATCAACGACTACCTGTCGGCAACCCGTCCGGTCTGGCAATCCGAAACAGGGTTACCCATGCTCAAGCCGCCAGGGCACCCGAGCGATCAGAGCGCCTCGTCATCGCTTTCACCGGTACGAATGCGCACCGCCTGCAACAAATCGTAGACAAAAATCTTGCCATCGCCGATCTTGCCAGTGTACGCCGCCTTGCAGATCGCCTCTATGACCCCTTCGACGTTGTCATCGGCCGTCGCAATTTCCAGCTTCACTTTGGGTAAGAAGTCGACCTGGTACTCGGCTCCCCGGTATAATTCGGTGTGCCCTTTCTGGCGGCCAAACCCCTTGACCTCGGACACTGTCAGTCCTTCGACTCCCAGACTGGCGACGGCTTCACGCACATCGTCCAACTTGAAGGGTTTGATAATCGCAGTAATCAGCTTCATCTGGTTGCTCCCAATCCATGGTATGTGGTGAATTGGGTATCAATTCTTGTGCCAAGTCTTTTTATTGTTTAATTTCAAAAAGATAGCATTTATGCCCTGGATGAATCCCCCCCGGCATCACCAAGGGAGCACATCTCGCCCCATAATGAGGCACCAAGCTGAACCAGCCTCTCCCTATGCACCAAACAAGAGCACAGCAGTATGCTAGTCATCTCCAACAGCGTCACCCTCCCCTGGCATGAGCTGCAGTTTCAGGCCATGCGGGCCCAAGGGGCCGGCGGCCAGCACGTCAACAAGACTGACTCCGCCGTCTGGTTGCGCTTTGATTACCGCAGCTCTCCCAGTCTGCCCCCGCTCTACAAAGAGGGGCTCGACAAGCTGAGCGACAGCCGGGTACACGATGGTTTTATCCAGATCCGCGTCGAGACCCATCGCAGCCAGGACATGAACCGAAAAGAGGCCATGAGCCGCCTGGTGGAGCTGCTCAAGAAAGCCGCCTGGCGCCCCAAGGCCCGTCATGCCACCAAGCCGACCCGCAGCTCCCAGCGCAAGCGGATCGACGCCAAGAAGCGCAAGGGCGACATCAAGTCGGCCCGCGGCAAACCCGTGCTGGAGTGATACTGCCAGCCTTACGACTTGCCCACGCCAAGGATGAGAGAAGATGAGATACAGTTTTTGCGACAGCGCCCACGGCCCCCTGCTCATCGCCATCGATCAGGATGGCCTGCGCCACGTGGAGTTCATGCAGGGCGAGCGCCCCATAATGCCAACCCAGCAGTGGCGTCAGGATGATCTGGCTCTGGCCCCTTACGTCGAGCAGTTCGCCGCCTATTTCGCTGGCCGTCTGCAACGCTTCGATCTGCCGCTCGCCGCCAAGGGAACCCCCTTCCAGCAGTCGGTGTGGCGCGCTCTGTGCGACATTCCCTATGGCAAGACCGTCAGCTATCTCGAAATAGCCCAGTCCATCGGCAACCACAAGGCGGTGCGAGCCGTGGGTGCCGCCAATGGCCGCAATCCTCTCAGCATCATAGTGCCCTGTCACAGGGTGATAGGGCGCAGCGGCGAGCTGACCGGTTATGCCGGCGGCATCCCCATCAAGCGCTGGTTGCTGGCGCTGGAACAACAGAACGCCAGTTCGTTCGAGTTGACCCCTTGATAGTGGCTCCATCCCTGTAAAACACTCACTTCAGCCATTGGCACAACAGAGATCAGGATTGTTCGATTGGAGCCGTTTTGCGTTTATAAAAATGAACATAGTATGAAGAATCGCCTCAGAAGGGCTTCAGACAGGGTCAGGCATCATGGCTTCACACTTGGATGGCATGGCTCATCCCTCATTCAAGTGGCACCCATGTGACGCTTCCAATCTGTCTTTTTCCCCGCGCCTCCTCTGAGGCGCTTTTTTTTGTCTGAAAAACAGCCACAAAAAAGCCCGCCGAAGCGGGCTCTGACCGGAAGGTGCAAGCTTCGAGGTCAATCAGAGGGCGAGGAACAGCCCCGCCAGCGAGGCGCTCATCAGGTTCGCCAGCACACCCGCCAGTATGGCGCGCATGCCGTAACGGGCGATGAAGGATTTGCGCTCCGGCACCATGGCGCCCAGGCCACCGATGAGGATCGCCATGGAGGAGATGTTGGCGAAACCGCACAGGGCGAAGGTGACGATGGCCTTGCTCGATTCGTTCAGGGTCTGATCCTGCACCAGGGCGATGAAAGCGACGAATTCGTTGATGACTATCTTGGTCCCGATCAGGGCGCCAGCCGCCTGGGCCTGATCCCAGGGCACGCCGATCAGCCAGGAGACGGGGGCGAACAGCCAGCCCAGTATGATCTGGAAGCTCAGCTCCAGTCCCACCAGATCACCGGCCCAGCCGAGCAGGCCGTTGAGCATGGCGATCACCCCGACGAAAGCCAGCAGAGTCGCGCCGACCGCGACCGCTATGTTGAGGCCTGCCATGGCGCCATCGGCCGCCGCTTCGATGACATTGGTCGCACGGGGGATCTCCACGTCCTGATGGTGATCCACCTCGCCGACTCCGGGCGGCACCAGGATCTTGGCCATGGCCAGACCGGCAGGTGCCGACATGAAGGCCGCCGCTATCAGGTACTTGAGCTCAACCCCGATACTGGCGTAGCCCACCAGGGTGCCGCCAGCCACGGAGGCGAGACCGCAGCTCATCACGGCGAAGAACTGGGAGTCGGACATCTTGGAGAGGTAGGGCTTGACCACCAGCGGCGCTTCCACCATGCCGACGAAGATGTTGGCGGTGGCGGAGAGGCTCTCGGCACGGCCGGTACCCAGCAGCTTCTGCAGACCGCCGCCCAGCAGGGCGATGACCCGCGGCATCAGGCCTATGTGATAGAGGATCGCGATCACCGCAGAGAAGAAGATGATGACCGGCAGCACGTTGAACGCAAAGATGAAGCCCAGCTTGAACTTGGCCAGATCCCCGAACAGGAAGGCGATCCCCTCCTGACCGTAACCGATCACGCTGCTGACGCTCTCGCTGACCCCATTCAGCACGTGCTGACCGGCAGGCAGCCATAGCACCAGACCGGCAAAGAGGACTTGCAGGCAGAGGGCGAGACCCACTGTTCGCAACGGGATACGACGACGATTATCAGAGCAGAGTACGGCCAGGGCCAGGATACTCAGTATGCCGAGCAGGGCAATCATAGGGACTCCATCAGGTGAGGCAAAAGATGGGCGCGGATTCTGCTCCCCCCGCCCCACTACTGCAAGCCCGCCTGGTTACAGCCCTGTTAGCAAAAACGTTTGCACGATATCGGTTGCGCCAACCCGCTGATTTGGTTCAATTTTGGTATCATGCGAAAGCCAGTGTTCTTATATGGAAACGATTATTCCTCTGTACCGGACAATTTGCCGCCGAGCCAGGGGGCAAGTCGCTGCTCCCAATAGGGATTGGGGCCGAAGCTCTCCTTGAGGAAATCGATGAAGAGACGGATCTTGGGATCCAGATGTTCGCGCCTGGCGTAGACGGCGTGCACCGCCATCTTCTGGTTCGGCCGCCACTGGGGCAGCAGGGGGATCAGCTGACCGGACTGCAACTCCTTGTCCAGCAAGTAGTTGGCGACATAGGCGATGCCGAGCCCGGCCAGGGCGGCATCGCGCACCGCCTCCGCCAGATCCACCCTGTAGTTGCCTGCCACCTGCACCGTCTGGCGCTCCTTGCCCTGGCGAAACGACCACTCGTGGTAGCGCCGCTCCCGGCTCTGGTAGGTGATGCAGTTGTGCTGGGCCAGATCTTTTGGGTGCAAGGGTGTGCCGTGGCTCAGCAGATAGTCAGGCGAGGCCACCAGCACGAAGTGGATATCCGCCAGCCGCTGCCCCACCAGCGCTTCGGGCTTGTCTTCATAGGTGGTGATCCAGAGATCCAGCCCCTCATCCACCAGGTTGGTTCTGTGATCGAACAGGGAGACTTCCAGCTCCAGCTCGGGGTAGCGATCCTGAAACGCCTTGAGGCGCGGGATCACGTGCAGCCGTCCAAACGACTGGCCCACCCCAAGATGAAGCACGCCACTCACCTTGCCACGGCGCTCCGCCACCATGGAGTCCGCCTCCAGCGCCACCGCCACCAAAGCGCGGCAGTGACGGGCATACTCCTGGCCGAGTTCGGTCAGGGAAAAGCGGCGAGTGGTGCGCTGCACCAGCTGGGCACCGAGTTCGGCCTCAAGCTGGGCCAGCTGTTTGCTGATGTGGGATTTGGAGACGCCGAGCCGCCGTGCGGCCGCCGAGATGCCCTGTTCACGGACCAGGGCATCGAAGATCACCATTTGGGGCAGACGTTGCAGCACAGAGTTACCAGACAGGAAAGCGGACCTCCATTATTCCAGAGCAGCCCGCAGCGGGGTAGACCTAAAGCCCGAGCGCCCGTTTGACCTCTTTTTGCAGAGGATCGTCGGCCGGATTCTGGTTCGCACCATAGCTTGCAATCAGCTTGCCATCTCGCCCTATCAGGTACTTGTGAAAGTTCCAGCCCGGCGCCTCGCCCGCGGCCGCGGCCAACCCCTTGTAGAGCGGGCTCGCATCGTCACCGCGTACCGCCAGCCGGTTGAACATGGGGAAGGTCACCCCGTAGTCACGGCGGCAAACAGCGGCAGTTTTGTCCTCATCCCCCGACTCCTGCCAGAAGTCGTTGGACGGAAAACCCAGCACTATCAGCCCCTTGTCCTTGTAGGTCTGATAAAGCGTCTCCAGATCCCCAAACTGGCCGCGATAACCGCAATAAGACGCCGTGTTTACCACCAGTACCACCTTGCCTTCGGTCAGCTGGCAGAGGTTGTGGCGCTGGGTGCTGTTGAGCTCCCGTTGCTCCACATTGAAATAATCAGGGCAGGCGGCAGAGGTCGTCCCGACACCAAGCAGCAATAACAAAGTGAACCATTTCATCAGGCAACTCCTTTTGAACAGATGAGCGTCATACGCACAGATGGCGCAGCCGGTTCATCCCCATCATTTAGCGCAAGGGTATGCCGGTCAGCCAGCCATGACCCCAGAAGATCAAGATAGCCGTGACCGCAAGTCCAGCTCCCACGCTGATACCAGTACCAACCCAGTTTGCTGCGGGACGGGGATGACGCTGCCAGTCCCGCACCGAAATCCAGATGATGCTGACCAGGGCCCACAGACCGATACCGCCGAACAGCACCAGGGAGCGGGCCTCGCTGTTGACCGCAAGATGGGCGCCAGCCCAGAGCAGGGTACCAAGCAGCTGGGGATGAACCAGCCAGCGCCGGAAGTGGTTGGGCCCCTGGCCCGAGAAGAAAAGAATGAGCGCGACTGGCATCACGCCCATCACCAGAGCCGGGCCCCAGGCGGGCGGAAAATAGAGTGGCATGGGGCTGGACGAACGCCAGCCAGCCAGAATCAAGCCGAAAGCGACGAACACCAGCAGCGAGAAGAGTCCCTTGTAACGGTTCTCTCCCAACCGGTCGCGCAGGCGGGTTCGATGGGCCGCAGCGAAGCAGGGATAGAGATGGATAAGGGTAAACAGCAGTACCCCCAGGGTCAGCAAGATCATGGGTGGCTCCTTGTACTATGGGGGATCACTATGCCGCAAAGTGGTCGGCCAAAATATAGAAACCGTAGAAAAGCGATGGAGATACAGCAAGATAATGAAAAAAGCCGATCGGGAGATCGGCAAGGTATTGCGGTCAGATCTGCCACAAAGACAGGTCATCACCACGACACGGGGCAGGGTAAAGCCGGTGCCCGGCACCGGCCAAAAGAGGATCAGCGTCGCAGCATATAGAGCGCGGCCACGTTGCGGGCCGTGAGCTGCAGGTTGGTGGTGGCTGTCGCCAATGCCTCCGGCAGGGACATGGCGCGGTTGACCACGGCGAACACCGCATCCAGCCCGTGCTCATGCACCACACCGTAGTCGTCGGTGAGACACCCTGAAATACCTATCACCGGCTTGCCAAACTGCTTGGCACAGCGTGCGACACCGATTGGCGTTTTGCCGTAAATTGTCTGGCTGTCGATACGCCCCTCCCCCGTGATGACGAGATCCGCATCGGCCACAGCCTCGGCCAGTTTCAACGCCGCTATGACGATCTCGATGCCGGGCTTGAGCTCGGCACCGAGCAGGCCCACCAAGGCCGCCCCCATGCCACCGGCGGCGCCCGCCCCCGGGATTTCCCTCACCTGTTTGCCAAGGGCCTGCTCGATGCAGTCGGCGTAGCGGGAGAGGTTGGCATCCAGCTGGGTCACCATATCGGCGTTGGCCCCTTTTTGCGGGCCAAACACGGCGGAGGCTCCTGTCGGGCCGCACAGCGGATTGTCCACGTCACAGGCCACCTCTATGGTGATCCTGCTCAGCCGGGAGTCGAGCCCGCTCAGATCTATGGTGGCCAGATCCGCCAGCCCGACGCCGCCCGGCGCTATGGGAGTGCCATCGCGTTTCAGCAACTTGCCGCCGAGCGCCTGGATCATGCCGGCACCGCCATCGTTGGTGGCACTGCCGCCGATGCCGAGGATCAGGTGCTTCACCCCCATGTCGAGGGCCGCCAGGATCAGCTCACCGGTACCGAAGCTGGAGGTGTGCAGCGGATTGCGCAGCTCGGGGGGGACAAGGTGCAGGCCGGAGGCTGCCGCCATCTCGATGACGGCACGCTCGCCATCCCCCAGCAGGCCGACGAAGCCCTGCACCTGGTTGCCGAGCGGCGCTGTCACATAAAACGGCAGTATGCGACCATCGGTGGCATCCACCAGGGATTGCACTGTGCCCTCGCCGCCATCGGCCATGGGCAGCTTGATGTAGGTGGCCTCTGGCAACACCTGCTTGAAACCCGCCTCGATGGCATCAGCCACCGCCATGGCGCTCAGGCTCTCCTTGAATGAATCCGGTGCGATAACAATTTTCATATCAGTTCCTCAGGCGAGACCAAACACGCCAAACATCAGGGTGGAGACGGCTGCTATGGTCAGACCGACGGCTGTTTCATAAGGGATAAGCTTGAGGCGCTCCCCCACGCCCATGTGGACGCTGCCACCAGTGGCATGGAAGAAGGAGCCGTGGGGCATGTGGTCAAACACGGTAGCACCGGCATGGATCATGGCGGCCCCCGCCAGACTGCTGATGCCCAGCTCGATCAGGGTGGAGCTGAACACGTTGGAGGCCACCACGGTACCGGCCGTGGTCGAGGCGGTCGCCAGCGACATCAAAGCGCCCGAGATGGGGGCCAGCAGGTAGGAGGGCAGACCTGAGGCGGTCAGGCCGCTGATCAGCACATCCTTCAGACCCGAGTTGGCAATGATGCCCGCAAGGGTACCAGTACCCAGCAGCATGATGGCCACCGGCGCCATGCGGGCCAGGCCCGAGACCGCAAACTGGTTCACCTTGCTGAACTTGCCCATCATAAGGGCCCCGACCAGGCCGCCGAGGGGCAGAGCGATGAGCGGATCCACGACGATACCGGCCAGCGGACGCAGGGCCAGCAGCAGTATGGCAACCAGGGGCGCACTGATGGCGGCGGCAAAGCCGGGCAGCTTGCTGCCACTGAAGCTCACCACCTCGTCGGCGGCGACCTTGCTGCCCTTGTTGTTAAGCCGTTTGGCCAGCCAGTAGGCCATCACCAGCCCGAACAGGCCAGGTATGATGCCGGCCGCCATGACGGAGGTGAGCGGCAGGTGGAAGGCATCGGCCGCAGCGATGGCGTTCGGGTTGGGGGACATGACGTTGCCCGCCTTGCCGCCGCCTATCATGGCCAGCAGTATGGCCGCCTTGGATAGGTCGGCACGGCGCGCTATGGCCAGCGCTATGGGGGCGACCGTGATGACGGCCACGTCCACAAAGACGCCGACTGCAGTCAGGATCAGAGTGGCGAGTGCCAGCGCCAGCAGGGCCCGGGTCTCGCCCAGCTTCTTGACGATGGTCTCGGCGATGGTGGTGGCGGCGCCCGATTCGATCAGCACGCCCGCCAGCACACCGGCCGCCAGGATCCGCATCACGGCCGTGGTGATCCCCTGGGCGCCACCTATCATCAGGGCGACGGTCTGGGTCAGATCGGCCCCGCCGATCAGGCCACCAGCCAGGGCGCCGACTATCATGCCGTAGGCGGGCGGCACCTTCTTCAGGATGAGGAAGATGGCGATGGAGAGCGCGGCGAGAGCGCCGAGCGCGGATACAGGGATCATGACGGGCACCTTGAATGGGAGTGAGTGGTGGCCATTATGGTGATCCGGGATCGGAATGCGTTGGCTGAAAAGCCAAATAAGGTCTCTTTAAAGAGATGTTTTTTGTTCGTTAGAACAAATCAGCTGTCGAGATTGAGCCCGAGGTAGAGCAGGAACTTGTCGTCTAACTTGTTGAAATTCAACTCAGTTATCTGCTCGATCCGGGTCAGCCGATAGCGCAGTGTATTGGGGTGGATGAAGAGCGCCTCGGCACAGGGATGCAGATCACAATCCTGCAAGAAATATTGGCGCAGCGTCTTTTGCAGCGTTCCCTTTGTGTCCTCCTGCGCCAGCCTGAGCAGGGGCGCCCGCAACTGATCCGCCTGCCAGGAGTCCGCCAGACTGCCAAGCAGTACCGGCAACCGGTAATCCTCGAAGAAGTAGACCTGCTTGCGCGGAGCCTGCCGCATGCCCCGGCGTAGAGTATCCCGCGCCGTCTGGTAAGAGCGCGCCAGACCATCTATGCCGCCGAAGTAATCACCCACCCCTATCCGAACCTTGAAGTGGGGAATGCGGGCCAGCAAGTGCTTGATGCGGCTGCGCTCCTGCTCCGATTGCCAGACGCCGTCGCTCAGCTGAGCCGGTTTGAGCACCACTATCTCGTCGAGGCCGTTGATGGCCACCAGATTGTCCCGCTCCGGATTTTCCAGCAGATGCACTAGCTCCCGCAGGCGGGCGGGATCCGCCTCCTCCAGCGCCAGTACCGCCACCACCCGAGGCTGGGCCAGATCCAGCTCGAGGAAACGGGCTGCCTGTTGCAGTTGATCGATCCGCCCCTCACCGCGGATGAGCTGCAGTACCAGCTCCTCTTTGTGGCGCTTGTCCCACTGCAACTGCTCGGTGAGCGCCGCCTGCTCCAGAATGAGCTCGGCCGTCATGCGCACCAGCTCGGCGTAAGCACGCACTATGTCCGGATCACCCGAGATGCCGATGACCCCGAGCAACTCCCCCTGATAGGCAATGGGCAGGTTGATGCCAGGGCGCACCCCCTTGAGCTGCTGGGCGGTCGCCTCGCTTATCTCCACCACCCGGTTCTCGGTCAGCGCCAGCACGGCGCCCTCGTGGCGCTGATGGAGGCGCTCGGGATTGCCGGAGGCGATGATCAAACCGTGTTCATCCATCACGTTGACCGAGAACGACAGTATCTTCATCGCCCTGCTCACTATCTGACGGGCCAGGGTATCGTTTAGCTGCATAACATCTCCGGACAACAAGCTGGCATGACGCCTGGTGGCCCACAATCACACGGGCCGACGTGCAAAGATCCCACATCATCAAGACAAGCGCGGGAGGGATCGCTAGAATAGGCCACTTTACGCTATGTGTGACCCACCATGGATCATGGATCTGACGCTATGCCAGTCCGCTTTGTGGTGGCCTCATCCTTCCGATATGGACTCCGCTATGGACTATGAATTTCGCCGCGACCCGTTCGGTGGCTATCGCGCCCGGTTCTCCATGGGTCATGAGGCCATCGGTCAGTGGTTGATCGATGAAGTTGGCAAGGATGAGGAGAAGCTCGATGAGCTCTTCTCCATCATCGACCAGCTGTCCAATCGCACCCGCACAGAGTACCAGCTGCACGGCGGTGACTATTCACTGCTGCTCACCCATGAGGAAGCCGAGGTGAAAGCCAACGTCCTCAATATCGAACAGGATGAGGATCTCGACGATCTCGCCTACTACGATGATGAGCAGCTGGCCATGTGCGGGCTGGAAGACTTTGCCCAGGTGCTCGGCTCCTGGCGCGCCTTTATCCGCAATGAGGATATGGGCTGAATACCCACATTTAGGGCGAGCATGCCCCTTGCAACCCAACAGGATTGACTATGTCTATTTACGATTTTGACGGCGAACAACCAGAACAGCCGGAAGACGAGCAGGACCAGACCAAACAAGCCGTGCCTGCCAAGAAGAAAGGCAAGCAGGTGATGAACACTCAGGTCAACCTGAGCCCGCGCGATGCCAGCCGTCTGAACGGTCTGCACGTCGAAGCCATCACCACCCTGGACGATGTCAGCCTGCCGAAGAACGTCATTTTCAAGGCCGGCCTCATCGCCCTGGGCGAGCTGGAAGCCACCAAGCGCGCCGACATCATAGCCCGTGTCATCGCAGAATCTGGTCGATAAATCCCGTGTGATTGCCGGGGCTGGTCGCTAAAACGCCCCCAACCTGGCAATGCCGTATCAGAAAAGCCGGAGCCTCAGCTCCGGCTTTTTCATGGCGGCTCCTCGCCGCAGACTTACCCTTGCAGGGATCCGACCAGCCTATTAAGGCTTGTGTCATGATGTAACGACTTGTTAAGGTGCGGGACTTTTCTCGGCCTTGGAGACTCAATGTTACCTCTACCTGATTCGCTCATCTGGGGAGCACTGGCGCTGGCCGTCTTGCTCTGTCTGGTCCGTCAACGCCTGCCCGGCCTGCTCCTGTTGGGGGTCGCCCTGCTGGCCGCCCTTTACCTCGGTCGCCTCAGTCCTTCCGCCCTGCTGATCACGCTGGCAGGCCTCTTGCTGGCCTGGCGCACCCCCGGCCTGCCCCAACCCTGGCGTGGCGCCGCCCTGACGCTGGTGCTGCTGTGGGCCATAGCGCTGATGCTGCACTTCATCCCCGGCTTCAGCAATCTGAAGGTGCTGGACCAGGCACAGGCAGGCCCCGCCAGCGTGCCCTTCAACATGTACCTCAATCTGGACAAGCCGCTGGTCTTCTTCGGCCTGCTGCTGGCCTGGCCTGCCTTGCTCGGCCAGGGCGGTGCGATCCGCTGGCGAGCGCTGGCCCTCTTGCTGCTGCCGCTGGCGGCCCTGCTGATCACCGCCTGGCAGCTGGGGGCGCTCAAGCCCGAAGCGGGTCTGCCCCACTGGTGGTGGCTGTTTGCCCTCAACAATCTGTTGTTCACCTGCGTGGCGGAAGAGGCGCTGTTTCGCGGCTTCATCCAGCAAGGGGTGGCCGCCCGCAGCCGGCTTTGGCTCGGCATCCTGATGGCCAGCCTGCTGTTCGGCGCAGCCCACCTGGCCGGCGGCCCGCTGCTGATGCTGTTTGCCGCCCTGGCGGGCGCCTGCTACGGCCTGGCGTTCCAGTTCAGTGGCCGCCTGAGCGTCGCCATCGCGATCCACTTCCTGTTCAACTTCGCACATCTGGCCCTCTTTACCTACCCCCTGGCCAGCCGCTGATCCCAGGCGCCCCGGTCGGGCGCCCTTGTTATTCCTGCGTGCTGTCACTGCGACAACACTCACCCCCATTCTCTCTCTTGCTGATTCCTCCCTCTCCCCATATGGGGCCTTTCATTTATTTGTAACAAAAATGTAAATGAAATGACCTCTATGCCCGCCATAACAGTCACTTTCCATCGTGCCTCAACCAAAAGGACTTAATGATGCACAAGCCCCTCAGTTATGCCGCCCTGCTGCTGGTCAGCCAGTTTCCATTGCAGGCGCTGGCCGATACCGATGTCTACCTCACCAACAACGGCCCGGAACCCCTGCAGCTGGCGATCAGCCAGAGCGGCAGCGGCCAGCTGCAGGCTGGCAGCCAATGGATCCAGCACAGAACGGAGCTGGGCCCCTGGGAGAGCGCCATGGTGCTCAGCTTCAATCGCTACGAGGGGGTGAAGGCGGGCAAAAGCTATCTGTTCGAAACCCGTGTCACCACGGCCAGCGGCGACACCTATCGCCTCAACCAGTTGATGGAGGGCACCTGGTGGAACACCACATTGCAGCACGGTGGCGACACCCCGACCGTCAGCTCGGGGTGGAAGAGCGACCGCGCCCTGCATCGTACCCAGGGGCCGCAGGAGCTGGCCTTTGCCGCCAAATTCACCGGCCGTTACGACGATCTGCACTACATGCTGACCCCGCCACAACCATGGGAACAACCGGAGCCTTCACAGAGCAAGCTCAAGGTGGCCAGCTACAACGTCTGGGCGCTGCCGGTGATCGCCTCCAGCATTGGCGAACGGTTAACCTTGCTGCCCGATTACCTCAAGGGCTATGACGCCCTGCTGCTGCAAGAGGTGTTCGACGGCCGCCGCGAGGGCTTCCTGCAGGCGCTGGCCAAAGAGTACCCCTATCAGACCAAGGTGCTCGACAAGCCGGGGGTCAACATCCACGACGGCGGCGTGGTGATCGTCAGCCGCTACCCAATCGTGCGGGAGGCCCAGCTGGTCTATCCCCAGTGCACTGGCACCGACTGTTTCGCCGACAAGGGGGTCATGTATGCCGAGGTGATCAAGGGGGGCAAAGCCTGGCATCTGTTCGCCACCCACACCGCCAGCTTCGACACCGACGAGGCGAGACGGCTGCGCCAGATCCAGTTCGGCCAAATTCGTACCCTGGCCGCCAGCCTCAAGATCCCGGCCAGTGACACCGTCATCTATGGCGGCGACTTCAACGTCAACAAACGCAAGTTTGCCGATGACTACGCCAGCATGCTGGCCAACCTTGACGCCTATGAACCCGGCTATGGCGGCTATACCGAAGCCACCTTCGATCCCAGGATCAACCCCTACGCAGGCGGCCCCCTCTCCGGTGGCGCCAACGTCGAGTATCTGGACTATCTGGTGGTGAGCCGGGAGTACGGTGCCGCCAGTCATAACCTCAACAGCGTCTGGATCCCCCGCAGCAGCGATGGCAGCCTCTGGCCCGCCAGCAACCTCTCCGATCACTTCCCGGTCAAGGGCGAGATCAGCCGATGAAGCGCCGCTACGGGATCCTGGCCCTGGCAGTCCTCTCGCTCTTGCTGCTCAACCTCGGCTGGCAGAATGAGCCACCGCAGACGCCGGCCGAGGCACATTCCAGCCTGCGCGGAGCACGTCAGGCCCAGCAGGTGCCAGCCACCCCTATGACAGCCCTTATGCCCCGGCTCACCCCGGCTGTCAGCGGGGGCAAGCCCACCCAACAGCCCCCCAGCTGGCGGGAGATGCCACAGGAGCTGAGCCAGCGGCTCGCCAGCGAGATCAGCGACACCGACCAGCCGCTGAACGAGCGGCTGGTCAATCTGATCGCGCTGGAATCCCAGTGGATGAGTGAGGGGGAGAGCCTGACACGGTTGCAGGGGCGCTACGCCCAGGCCCTGGATCAGTTGGCCGCCGACAGCGAACAGCTGGCGCTGGCCGAACGGCTGGCCGCCCTGACCCGGCTGCAGGATGAGTGGGCGGCGGATCACCCGGATCTGGCGGCGGATCTGTTCAACCCGGATGCCCGCCTCTTGCAAGCACGCCAGTTGTGGGGGGATGAGGAGCTGGAGACATTGGCCCGCCACTTCCTGCCTGCCGACCGGGCCGAGACCAGCCTGGCCTTTGCCGCCACCCGTCAGCAGCAGCTGGATCAGCGCGGCCGCTACCAGCAGCAGCTGGCCGAGCTGGAGCAGCAACTGGCGGCCAGTCAGGGGAACATGGATCCCGAGCGCTGGCAGCAGCACAGGGAGGAGGTGCTCGGCCAGTTTCGGCGCGACTTCTTCGCCCAGGCACAAGGCAAGCCCTGAGCATGAAACGGCCCGGGGAGCATGACGTGGAAAAGAAAAAAGGGCCCGCCGGGGCCCTTTGTGTTTGTCCGACCATCAGGCCAGCGGATAGCTGGCGGCCAGCCCGTTCTCGCAATGCCAGTTGACCCACAGCTTGTGGTCGCTGCCCATCAGCAGGGTGGCGAAGTTGCGGGTGCGCAGGTAGACGGGGGCGCCGAACGGCTTGATGAGCTCGGCGCGTATCAAGCGGTTCTCGTCGAGGTATTCGGGATTGTCGTTGGTCATGGCGAGGATCCCCATCCACTGAAACTGGGTGGGACAGGGATGGACTATGCCGGAGGAGACCAGCTGGTGCACATTGGTGACCCCTTCCCGCTTGTCCTGGATGACGCCCAGGCAGCCCACGTGCACGTCGCCGGAGAGGATCAGTGTCTTGCTGCCCTGATCCTGCTGGCGCCGCAGTCGGGCGTTGTCCAGCAGCCGCATGATGAGACGGGCCCGCTCCCCCTGATGAGCCTTGGCCCGCCAGTGATCCTTGAGATCGTCGGTCAGCTCCTCTTCCCAGGGGGTGGCATCCAGCGCCGCCTCTGTGAAGGAGAAGTCCCGATAAACTACGGGCACCCCCGCCATCACCAGCAGGTGGCCCGCGTCGCAGGCGGCCAGCGCACCGTTGACCTGATCCCACTGGGACCGGCTCATCACCTGGGCCTGGGTGCGGGTTGCTCTGTTGTCCAGCGCCAGGATCCGGTAACCCCGAAACGTCAGCAGCCAGGAGTGGTGATTCAAATTGACCGGGTCCAGCAGGGAGGCATTGGCGCTGCTGCGCAGCTGGAACAGCCGGAAATAACGGGACGCGGCAGCATAGATGGCCCGATAGACATCACAGCCCTGCAGATCCTCGGGATAGCTGCCCCAGCCATCGAAGATGTCGTGGTCATCCCACATCATGGCGCTTGGCACCCGGGCCAGCAGGCGGGCCACCTCGGGCCGGCTCCACTGCTTGCAGTAGAGATCGCAATAGAAGCGATCGAGCTGCTCCTCCATGGTGCGGGTCGCCTTGCGTTTGACCTTCTCCGTCCTGTCCAGCTCGTTCCAGGCCTTGAGGCTGGGAACCGTGGTCCAGAGGGAATCGGCATAGACCTGATCCCCCCCCATCAGCAACAGCGAGAAGGGATGCGCGGCGTGTTCGGCGGCAAGCCTGTCCCACATCACATAGGGCTGAGGCGTGGAGGTGAGCAGCTTGAAGTCGGAAAAACCGTTGCAAGAGGCGTAACCGATGCGCACCGGCTCCGCCAGCCCCGGCAGATGAAACTGCCAATGGTCGTCCCCGGCCAGATCCCGGGCGGGTTCCCCATCTAGCAGGATGCGGTACTCCACAGCAGCACCCTCGGCGGCCGGGCTTGCCGTCCAGCTGGCCCGCCACAAGCCCCCTCTGGGGGTATCCGCCTGCTTGCTGGCAGGCAGCAAGGCGCCGTTGATCCTGATGCTGGCGCCCTTGCAGCCGGGCCCAGCCAGAAAGCAGATGCTGTACTGCGTCTCCGCTTCGAGCCCCAACAGGGGCCCCATTAACAGGCTTGTCATCTTCTATCCCTCCATGGTTGAACCCATGGAGCATAGTGAAACCGGCGTCCTTTGGTACTGCCCAATCAGGCAGTCCAACTCAGCCTTGAACTAGACCTTGCCCTTGAACTGCTTGACGCTGCGCTTGTTGGCGGTACGGCGGTTCGCCTGCTTGTCGCGCGGGGGGCGCTTGCCCTCCCCGCTGGCGGGCAGATCGGTCACCGGGAAACCTGCGAGTTCCCCCAGCGGCAGCTCGCGGCCGGTCAGAGTGCGGACCGCCGCCAGGATATCGCTCTCGCCGTGACACACCAGCGAGATGGCCAGCCCCTCGCACCCGGCGCGGGCGGTACGGCCGATACGGTGAACATAAACGGGGGCGCTGGCGGGCAGATCCAGATTGATCACCAGCGGCAGCGCTTCCACGTGGATGCCCCGCGCCATCAGGTCGGTGGCCACCAGCACCCGCACCTTGCCGGCCTTGAAATCATCGAGCGCCTGCTCGCGCACCGCCTGCTCCTTCTCCCCATGCAGGGCGGCAACCGGGATCCCCGCCCTGGCCAGCTTCCTGGCCACGCCGTCGGCATCGTCTCGCGCACTGATGAACACCAGCACCTGCGGCCAGGCCTGCTCCTTGAGCAAGCCGATCAGCGCAGGCACCTTGCTGCTCTTGTTGACCAGATAGAGCCGCTCCTCGATCTCGTTGACCAGGCTGTTGAGGGGATTGGCCTCGATGCGGGTCGGCGCTGTCAGCAGGCTATGGGCAAGGGCATCCAGCTCGGCAGGCAGGGTAGCGGAGAAGAGCAGGGTCTGACGCTCGGCAGGCATCTCATTCATCAGCCACTGGATGTCGGGCAAGAAGCCCATCTCCAGCAGGCGATCCGCCTCATCCAGCACCAGCTGTTGCAGGCCATCCAACCCCAGCACTTGCTGAGTAAGCAGATCCCGCAGTCGCCCCGGCGTCGCCACCAACAGTTGCGGCCCCAGCGCCAGCTCTGCCTGTTGCCGCTCCTGTGTCACGCCACCGCACAGGGTCAGGACGCGTAGCCCCAGCGCCTCGGCGACCCCTTGCAAGGCAGCGCTCACCTGCATCGCCAGCTCGCGGGTCGGCACTACGACCAGTCCCTGCACTAGGCAGGAGGCGGGATCCAGCCGTTGCAGCAGCGGCAGCCCGAACGCCAGCGTCTTGCCGCTGCCGGTCTGGGCCAGCGCCAGCAGGTCCTGCCCCGCCAATACCAAGGGTATTGCAAGCTGCTGGATGCGAGTCGGCGTGTGCAGGGTGGCAGGCAGGGCAGCCAGCAAGGCGGGATGGAGGTCGAGTTCGCTAAAGGTCATGGGGGTACGCGGATAAAGAAGTGGGAGGCGAAGTCTAGTTAGCAGGGCATAAGAAGTAAAACCCTATCCGCAAGCGGCAAGAGGAAGAGCACTGTGCCCGGGTCATGGCTGTCTACAATAGTATTATTCACCTCGAAGGCAGACAGACCATGCTCAGACATATCCCCATGCTATTGCTCGGCCTGCTCGGTATCACGACCATAGGTCTCTCCCAGACCTCGTCGACCACCTCCAGCCCCCCAGCCCAGCCGGTCCGCGTCATCAAGGCCCACCTTGGTGAATTGCCAGGCCTTATCAACGCCGACAAGACAGGCCCCTTCGTCGATCTGGTCCATGAGATTGATGCGCTCTACCCCGATATGACTATCGAGATCACCATCTACCCCATTGCCCGCGCCATGGCGGGGGTGATCAACGGCAAGGCCGATTTCAGCCTGCCCGCCATTCGCAATCTGCACGATGCAGACATGCTGCCCTATCGCTTCAGCACCCGCAGCTTTGGCAAGGTAGCTCATGTCATCTACAGCAACACTGCGAATCCTGTCACCACCGACATGGCCTATGGCATCGAAGCGACGCAACGGGATTTGTTAATCGAGGCCGTACCCGGTGAGCTCCCCTTTCAAGTACAACGTTCCATGAGTATCGAGCAATCCCTTCGCAAGCTCTCCCGTGGCCGTATCGATGCCTTTATCTGGGCACAGGAGGAAGCGGACCTGATGCTGCGCCAGCTGGGGCTGACCAATATCCAGCGAGAATTTTTTGGCGACTTTGAAGATGTGTTTATTATTCAGAAGGGCGCAGCCGGCAATGAGATGGATGCGTTTTTGGCGCAAGCCATAGAAAGGTTGGCGGCGTCAGGCAAGCTGGATGAGATATACAGCAAGATCCACAGACCCTACGAACACTGGCAGCCACACCCTGAGCCATTACCCGCCACCCAGCCTGTAAAGACCCCCTGATAACCGGGTTCCATCCATAAAAAAATCCCGCCACGGGCATGCCGTGGCGGGATTTTTGCGCTCGGAAGCTTACAGGGCAGCCAGGGCGGCCGCGTAGTTCGGCTCATCGGCTACTTCGGCAACCATCTCGCTGTGCAGCACCTTGTTGTCTGCATCCAGCACCACGATGGCGCGGGCAGTCAGGCCCACCAGCGGACCGGAGGAGAAGGCCACACCGTAATCCTGCATGAAGGCAGCACCACGCAGGGTGGAGAGGGTCACCACCTTGTCCAGACCTTCGGCGCCGCAGAAACGGGACTGGGCGAACGGCAGATCGGCGGAGATGCAGAGCACGACAGTGTTCTCCAGCGCGCTGGCCTGTTCGTTGAATTTGCGCACCGAGGTGGCACAAGTCGGGGTATCGACGCTCGGGAATATGTTCAGGATCTTGCGCTGACCGGCGAAGCTCGCCAGGGTCACGTCAGACAGATCCTTGGCAACCAGGGAGAAAGGCTTGGCCTGCTCACCGGCAACGGGGAAGTGACCGGCTACGGAAACGGGGTTGCCTTGCAGGGTAACGGAATTGCTCATGTTATGTCCTTGATTATCGAGGGAGGATAGGGCCCCCCAGTATAGGCGCGCCGGACGAGGACAAACACCCGCCAATCACAAGGATATAGCGGCACTTGCTCCTGGACCGAACTGGCAGCCCCTCTCAAACGAGAGAGGGAGATAAAGAGGCTTGACCTTGGACTTAACACCAAGGTTTACACTCGGCTCAGTTATCCAAGGTTCCGCACCGGCGGGATCCATCCAAGAGGGACTCATCATGAGCAAATCCTGCTGCAGCCATCAACACACAGCGGCCACCGGCAAGGCCGTCACCAGCCAAGTCGAACATCAACACGACAGCCACTGCTGTGACAATGTCGAACAGGTCAGTTGCTGCGCCAGCAAGGCACCCCATGATCATCAGGATCAGGGGGTGAGTGAATCGCCGGGGGATGAAGAGCCCCCCAGAGGAAGTTGTCAAAGCCAGGGCTGCTGCAGCCCGCAGCCGCCTCATGACCATGACCATGACCATGACCATGACCAGCATGATCATGCTCACCATGAGCACACCACCGACACCGCCGAGCCGTTAATCGCGCCGGAGCAGGACAGCCGCCGCCACAGCTGGCAGGTACTGGGGATGGATTGCCCCAGTTGTGCCCGCAAGATAGAGACCGCCGTCAGCCGGGTGGCAGGCGTGCAGCAGGCGCGCGTGCTGTTTGCCACCGAGAAGCTGGTGGTGGATCTCGCCCCCGGCCTCTCCCCCGACCCCGTCACCGCCGCCGTGCTGGCCGCGGGCTTCCGGCTCAAAGGCGCAACTCAGCCCGGGGACGACAACGCCAGGCGCCGCAGCCCGCAGATGGCCATGCTCGCCAAATATTGGCAGCCCCTGTCGCTGGCCGGCCTGATGCTGGTGGCGGCCCTGCTGCCGAAAGAGTTCGGCCAGCCGCTGTTTACCCTGGCCACCCTCTGGGGCCTGTGGCCCATCTCCCGCAAAGCCTGGGCCCTGACCAAGAGCGGCTCCCCCTTCGCCATCGAGACCCTGATGACGGTGGCGGCGCTGGGTGCCCTCTTCCTCGGTGAAACCGCCGAGGCGGCCATGGTACTGCTGCTGTTCATGCTGGGGGAGCATCTGGAGGCCTACGCCGCCGGCCGTGCCCGCGCCGGCGTCACCGCCCTGATGGCGCTGGTGCCCGACAAGGCGCTGCGGATCCGCACCAGGGTCGACGGTGACGTTCGGGAAGAGGTGGCGGCCGACCAGCTGCGTCCCGGCGACATCATAGAGATCGCCCCGGGCGCCCGCCTGCCGGCGGATGCCCGTTTGCTCGATGTCCTCGGCGCCTTTGATGAGAGCGCCCTGACCGGTGAATCCATTCCGGTGGAACGTCGCCAGGGTGACAAGGTGCCTGCCGGCAGTCTGGCGGCGGATCGGGTGCTGCGCCTCGAGGTGGTGTCCGAGCCCGGCAACAACGCCATCGACCGCATACTGCACCTGATCGAGGAGGCCGAGACCCAGCGCGCCCCCATAGAGCGCTTCATCGACCGCTTCAGCCGCTGGTATACCCCTGCCATGATGCTGGTTGCCCTGCTGGTGGTGATAGTGCCGCCGCTGGCCTTTGGCCAGAGCTGGGACGAGTGGGTCTATCGCGGACTGGCGCTGCTGCTTATCGGCTGCCCCTGCGCCCTGGTGATCTCCACCCCGGCGGCTGTCACCTCCGCCCTGGCGGCGGCAACCCGCCAGGGGGCCCTGATCAAGGGCGGCGCCGCGCTGGAACGGCTGGCCCATATAGACACAGTGGCGTTTGACAAGACAGGCACCCTGACCCTGGGCAAGCCGCAACTGACCGAACTTGTCAGCCTCAATGACCAGCCGGAGGCCGAACTGCTGGCACTGGCCGCCGCCATAGAGCAGGGATCCCATCATCCGCTGGCCCGCGCCGTGGTGGCCGCCGCCCGTGAGCAGGGGCTGACCCTGGCCGCAGCCCGGGATCTGCGCGCCCTGCCAGGCATGGGGGTGGAGGGACGCATCGACGGCACCCTCTGGCAACTGCTGGCACCGAGCCGGATTGACTCGCTGAGCCATGCCCTCAACGCACAAATAGCCACCCTTGAGCAGCAGGGCAAAACGGTGGTCGTGCTCGGCCAGCCGGGCACAGCACCGGCGGCCCTGTTGGCCCTGCGGGACCAGATCAGGCCCGAAGCGGCAGCGGCCCTGGCGGAGCTCAAGGGGCTGGGACTGCGCAGCATTATGCTGACCGGCGACAACCCCCGCGCCGCCGAGGCGATTGCCAACGAGCTCGGCATGGGCTGGCGCGCCGGCCTGCTGCCGGAAGACAAGGTGGAAGAGATCGCCAAGCTGGCCGCCAGCCAGAAGGTCGCCATGATAGGGGATGGCATCAACGACGCCCCCGCCATGAAGCGGGCCAACATTGGAATCGCCATGGGTGGCGGCACAGACGTGGCGCTGGAGACGGCCGATGCCGCCCTGACCCACAACCAGCTCGGTGGCATCGCCGCCATGATCCGCCTGTCGCGGGCAGCACTGGCCAACATCCACCAGAACATAGCGCTGGCGCTGGGACTCAAGGCCATCTTCCTGGTCACCAGTCTGCTCGGCATCACGGGTCTGTGGATTGCCGTGCTGGCGGATACCGGTGCCACCGCCCTGGTGACGGCCAACGCCCTGCGTCTGCTGCGCAAGCGCTGATCCAGCCCGCAAACGAGATCGCCATATGCCAAGCCGTCCCCCGACAGGGACGGCTTTTCTCTTTCCCCCTTCCTTCTCCTGACACCTGCAAAGAAAAAGCGCGGCTGCCGGTTGGCAGTCGCGCTTTGCTTACTCTCTCGGAGTTATCCCACCCTTGGCAAGGTGGAATTCAACCCGGGGCTGCCGAGCCAGCCCCGGACTCTATGGGTGTGCTTACTTGGCACTGCACTCCTGAATGACGGCGGTACCGGCCTTGGTACCAGCCGGGTCAACTTTCACCAGCACGCTCCACAATCCTTGCGGCAATGTGATGCTGTTGTTGGCACTGCCAGCCTGGGAGAAGCCGAGAGAGTAGCCCGTCTCGGCAGTGACAGCGCCACCGCCGTTGAGCAGGTACTCCTTGCTCCAGTCTTCATTGGCGACCTTGAACTCGCTGGTGCCCATGTAGTTGAACGCGGCCTGATAGATGGCGAGGTCGCCGTCCATCCCCTTGTAGCTCAGCTGATACTGGGGCTGGGCAGCCCAACCGGACAGCTCACCCTTGACGAACAGGTTGTAGCCGAGCGGATTGCCCGCCATCGTATCCAGCACCTTGCAGCTCTGCACAGGCTCGGTGAAGCTGACGCTAAGGGTCGGTTTGTCCTTGTTCATTGCCGTGAACACAAACTTGTAGCTGCCCGCCTTGTCAGCATTGAACGGCAGATCCCCGCCATTGGCGCAGAGCACGCTGACCTGACCTGTCGCCAGCTGGTCGGTGTCACTGCACTTGCCGTAGTTGATCGGGCCGTCCCAGTCACTACCGGCAATCTTCACCTGGGTGGTACCAAGCTGATCGGTCGTCACGTCGGTGGTGAACTCGTAGGTAAAGTTGCCACCAAAGATCATTTTGTTGACCGGATCCCACTCGTTCAGGAAACCACGCACGAAGACATCTGTGTCACCAAAGGGCGGAACCGTGCTCAGGTCTATCTTCTTGCTCACCGGCAGACCCACGCCCTGGGCTCCGGCCTGCGGTTTGACGAACACGGCGGCAGACCAGGCTCCCAGGGTCAGCTGACCACCACTGGCAAGGGCGCCATCGGCGATGCTGCTACCGGCATGGTGGGCCGGGCTCAGCTGCAGTGTGCTCAGATCGATGGGCTGATCCTTGCCATCACGGAAGTCGCTGATGCTCTGGGGCTGGTTGGTGGCGTTGATCATCACCACCAGGCCCTCGATGGCGGGATCCAGATCCGCACCGGCATTGACGCCATCATCCACTGTCATCACGATAAGCCCCGGCACCTGGTCAGGCCCGGTATTGCGGAAATCAACCCGTTTGATCACCTCGGCGCCGCTGCCAAGGCGCAGCAGACGGGAGGATTGACGCAGCTCGGCCAGCTCCTGATAGAAGCCCACCATGGTCGCCATGTCGGCCCCGCTCGGCTTGACGTGCTTGCCAAGTACCTGCTCGATCAACGGGTAGTTGTCCCCATCCTTGTCCTTGCGCGGCAACCCCTTGTCGAAGTTGTTGTCGGCAAGGGTGTAGTCGACCCTGTTGTACCAGTCACCCGAGTCATAGCTGTCCCGCTCCATGGACTTGGAGCGCAGCAGCTCGACACCTGCGTGGGTAAAGGGAATGCCCTGCCCCAGCATGGCGGTGGCCAGCGATACACCCTGCATCCGCACCAGATCGGCTCCTTCCGGCGCCTTGTAGATCAGGTTGTCGAACAGGGTCTGGTTGTCATGCTTGTCGACATAGTTCTGCACCTCGAACGGATCCTGGGCATAACCAGCCGGCTGACCGTTGTAGTCGATGTCGGAGCCCTTCTTCGGCATGCCGTCCTTGTCGGTCAGCACGAACTCCTTGAGGTTGCCGGCCATGCCGAGGCGAACCAGGTCGGATTGGTGCAGCGCGGTTGCCAGCTCGACGCCGTCCATCTCGTTGGCATCCACCAGGGCACCGTTGCCAAAGCCCTGGGTCTTGCGAATGGTATCGCCGCCGTCAAACGGACTGCCGCCGCGCACCGCATCACGCAAGCGGTCGGAGAAGGAGCCGATGCCGGTGCCGGCCAGGTGCTTCTGGGTCGCCTGCACGAAGCGCTTGTCATCCTGCACTTCGCCGAAGTTCCAGCCCTCGCCGTAGAAGTACATCTCGGGGTTGACCTGCTTCACTGCGGCCAGCGCCTGCACCATCTGATCTTTCGGGTGGTGACCCATCAGGTCAAAGCGGAAGGCGTCGATCTTGTAGTCGCGGGCCCAGGTCACCAGAGAGTCATCCATCAGCTTGGCGAACATGGCGTGTTCCGGCGCCGTGTTGGAGCAGCAGGTGGAGTTCTCGACCGAGCCGGTCTCCGGATTGAGGCGCTGGTAGTACCAGGGCACTATCTTGTCGAGCACCGACTTGGGACCAAGGCCGGCTTCGTTGGTGTGGTTGTAGACCACGTCCATCACCACGTTCATGCCGATGTTCTGCTTGATGGCCTTGACCATCTCGCGGAACTCCAGGATCCGCTGACTGCCTTCGGCATCGGTGGCGTAGGAGCCTTCCGGCGCCGTGTAGTGATAAGGGTCATAACCCCAGTTGAAGGAGTCAACGCCACGCAGATAGCCGGAGAGCTCCTGCACTTGCGGGCTCTCCTTGCTGTCGGCCCCTTGCAGATCGGCCAGCACGGCTTCTATGGTCTGGCCACCGCCGCAGTAACCGCCAAACTTGGAATCCTTCACCTCTGCATTGACCTGACACAGCTTGCTGAAGTCATCCTGGAGGTTGGCGACCTTGGCCGGATCCTCGTTGACGGTGGCGATGTCGAACACAGGCAACAGGTGCAGATGGCTGACGCCGCTTTGGGCAAGGGATTGCAGATGCTTGACCGGTACGCTGTCGCTGTCGGTCAGGCCGAGGAACTTGCCTCTGTGTTCCGGCTTGGTGGACTCATCGTTGCCGGTCAGATCCCGGACATGGGCCTCATAGATGGTGATGTCGGCAGGGTTCTGCTGGCTGTGGGGCGCCTTCAGGCTGTCCCACCCTTCCGGCTTGAGGGCCGGATCATCGAGATCCACCACCTGACTGAACTCGGAGTTCATCGCCAGGCTCAGGGAATAGGGGTCTGTTACCTGATAGGATTCCAGCTTGCGACTGAGCGGGTGATAGACCTGGATATCATAGCGGTAGAATTTTCCGACCAGCTCCTGACCTCCTTGCACGCTCCAGCTGCCGCTGGCGTCGTCTTGTGTCATGGTGCGCTCGCCGAGGGCCTTGTGCTGCTCGTCGAACAACGCCAGCTTGACCGACTTGGCGGTTGGCGCCCACAGCCGGAAGGTGACATTGCCCCCCTCAACGATGGCGCCATAGGCCAGCTTGGTGGCTTCCTCTGCGTAGAGGGCATCGAGGGCGCCGGCGCTCTGCACCAGGGTCGCCCCCTGCAAAATGCCGTCGGCATCCGTGCCTATGGCCACCAGCTCGCCCTTGAGCAGGGGCTTGAGATCTTTGCCGGATGGCAGGGCGAAGGCGGCGGCATCCTTGAGGTGCGGGTACTTGGCCTGCTGTTCGGCGGTCAGGCTGGTCGCGGTCAGGCTGAGATAAGGGAAGTCGAACACACCCTCGGCATTGGCCTTGATGGTGCCCGACTCCGTGTAATAGAGGCGCACATGGGGCTTGTCCTTGCCCCCTTGCCAGATCAGGGTGTTGCCGTCGATCAGATGGGCGCTGGCCCCGGCCACGCCAAAGGCAGCGGTAAAGGCATCGGCACGACTGTCGAAGACTTCGCTCTTGCCCGCAACTATGGCCACGGTGCGATCAGGGTGATCGCTGAAGACCACCTTCATGTCGGCGCCGGTCAGGTTGGCGAGATCGCCGTTGCGAACAATAAAGTTGATACAGCCTTCCAGCTTGGCCAGGGGAACCACCCAGCTGGGGCCGAAACTGTCGACCGCCGTCGGGGTATTGGCCTTGTCATCCCAACCCGCATTCAGACCGCTCTCGGCGGTGGCGTTACAGGCGTCGTTGTTCCACAGGTGCAGGCTGTGGTTGGCAAAGGGCCCTTCTATCCCGCGCGCGGCGCTGGTCTGGGTATCCACCAGGGCGATCACCGCCTGATCGGGGCCGGCAACCAGTTGCTCGGCAGGGGGCTGCACATCGGGCAGACGGGCGACAGGCCCATCCGTCGGTTCAGGGGTGGAGGGTGAAGAGCTGTTGTCATTGCAGCCGGACAAAAGCGCGAGCAGTGAGGCTGTTACCAGCGCCACTTTGGTCTTTTTCATATCCATTTTTTTATAATTCCCGCTGTAGTTAGTCTCGATATCCGAGTACCCGGTCATTGCCGAGCGATGCCATATTAATCAGCGGCAATCGTTTCAAATGTGAGCAGAAGGGCAAAAAAACCAACCATTTTCAACAAGATAACGTTTTCATAACGAAAGTTGGATCCGGCTCACAGACCCGGCCACCATTTGGCGCCATATCTGGTCGAACCCGCTGGCACCTTGAAAAAAACCAGTTTTCAATCAGCCAGATAGCGTGAGCAGGAGCAGCAGATGAAAAGGATTGAAGAGCAGGCCAAACGGCTGGATCTGGAGTATCAGGGGATTGCGCAGCTGTTTGACCAGTTTTGCCAGCAGGCGGGCGGGCTCGCAGAGCAGTATCACTTCTTCAATTGGCCCGACTTTGAAGACACGCCGCCCCTGAGTCGGGCCTTCACCCTGCTGGGAGAACCCCGTGAGCTGCGGCTGCGCTGCCTGCCGGGAGAACGCGGCACCTTGAGCGGCCTCATCCAGGTGCGCGGCGAAGATGGCACAGTGCATGCCAGCCTGGGTTTTCGGGCGGATGGTCACCTGTTGCTGGAGTCCGGACACTTGCTGGACAACCCGCCCGGGCTGCTGCTCAAGCTGCTGCTGGGGGCCATCTGGCAGCACAAGCCGGACGATGACCACAGCCAGCATCACTGACGCGCACCAAAGAAGGGGCCTTGGCCCCTTCTTTGAGCATCCACTCGACGTGTCTGCTTATGGCTGGGCGATCTCTATGGTGATGTGGACCAGCTCCTCGTGGATGGCGAGCCGCTCACGGATCTGGCCAGCCGGGATGGGCGTCGCCATCAATAGAGAGAGTACGCAGGCATACTGCTCCTGCCCCACCCGCCAGACGTGCAGATCGCGGATCTCGGCGTCCGGCAAGTCGGCTATCACCTCGCGGATCTCCGCCACCAGCGGGGTATCCATCTCGGCATCCAGCAGTACCCGGCCCGAGTCGCGCAGCAGCCCCCAGGCCCACACCGCCACCAGCACGGCCCCCGCTATACCCATCAGGGGATCCAGCCAGTCGGCTCCCCACAGCATGCCACCCACCAGCGCCAGGATGGCCAGCACAGAGGTGGCCGCATCCGCCAGCACATGGATGTAGGCGGCACGCAGGTTCAGATCCTGATGACCGTGATGATCAGCATGGTCATGATGAGAGTGATCGTGATCATGATGACCATGGCTGTGACCGTGATGATGACCCTGATCATCCTTGAGCAGCCAGGCACAGGCGAGGTTCACCAAGAGGCCCACCAGCGCGATGGCGATCGCCTGTTGATAGTGGATCGGACTGGGATCCAGCAGCCGGAACACCGACTCGAACAGCATCAACCCGGCCACCCCCACCAGCAGCAAGGCGCTGGTGAAGCCCCCCAGTACCTCTATCTTCCAGGTACCGAAGCTGAATCTGTGGTCGCGGGCAAAATGACGTGCGGCACGATAGGCCAGCACGGAGAGGCCGAGCGCCAGCGCGTGGGAGCTCATGTGCCAGCCGTCCGCCAGCAGCGCCATTGAGTTGTAGAACCAGCCACCGCTGATCTCCGCCACCATCATGATGACGGTGAGCAGCACGGCCCAGCGGGTTTTCTGTTCCGCCAGCGGATTACCCTGGTGCACAACGGGTTGATGGCAGTGGGATGAGACGAGGGATGACATGGATTTCTCCTGAGGGCGATGATGCAATATACTATACCCCAGTATAGTTTTATTGATCGAGAGGATCCTCCATGTCACACACCATTCACGGCAAGAAGAAGCTGCTGGCGCGGGTGCGCCGCATCAAGGGCCAGACAGGTGCACTGGAAACCGCACTGGAGCAGGAGGGTGACTGCGCCGCCATTTTGCAGCAGATCGCCGCCATCCGCGGTGCCGTCAACGGCCTGATGCTGGAGGTGCTGGAGGGTCATATGCGCGAGCATCTCGGCGCCGAAGAGGCCACCCCGGCTGAGCGGCTGGAGGATCTGGATCAGGTAGTGCGGGTGCTGAGATCCTACCTGAAGTAAAGGCTCCCCAGCCTGCTCGCCACTGGCGCCAGCCATGGGAGCAAGTCCGGACCCGAGCCCTTTACAGCAAAGGGGACCATGGCCGTGCACGGCAGGTCCGTTTCAGACTTGAGCCCTCGCCCGCTTTACGCCATCATGACCGCCGATCATTGATCCCCTTACCCTGGATTCCACTTCGCAAGGACCCCCCATGTTTGAACACGTCGATGCCTACGCTGGCGACCCCATACTGACCCTGGTCGAGACCTTCCACAAAGACACCCGTGAGCAAAAGGTGAATCTGGGGATCGGCCTCTATTACGACGAGCAGGGCCGCATCCCGCTGCTGGCGTCCGTGCAACAGGCTGAAGCCCGGCGCGCCGCTGCACCAGCTCCGCGCCCCTATCAACCGATGGAAGGGGCCGCCAACTACCGCACTGCGGTGCAGCACCTGCTGTTTGGCGCTGACCATGAAGCGGTCAAGGCCGGCCGCATCGCCACCATCCAGACCATAGGCGGCTCCGGCGCGCTCAAGATCGGGGCCGACCTGCTCAAGCGCTACTTCCCGACCTCAGAGGTGTGGGTCAGCAATCCGACCTGGGACAACCACAAGGCCATGTTCGAGGGGGCCGGTATCCAGGTGCACGACTACCCCTACTACGACGCTGCCACCGGCGGCGTCCAGTTTGATGCCATGATCGACTGCCTGAGCGCCCTGCCGGCCAGGAGCATAGTGCTGCTGCATCCCTGCTGTCACAACCCGACCGGCGTGGATCTCTCCTCTGCCCAGTGGGACAAGGTGATCGCGCTCGTGGTGGATAAGGGGCTAATTCCCTTTATGGACATCGCCTATCAAGGCTTCGGTGATGGTCTGGAAGAGGATGCCTACGCCATCCGTGCCATGGTGGCCGCCGGCGTCAGCTTCTTCGTCAGCAACTCGTTTTCCAAGAACCTCTCCTTCTACGGCGAACGCTGCGGCGGCCTGTCGGTCATCTGCAAAGATGCCGAAGAGGCGGGTCGGGTGCTGGGCCAGATGAAGGCGACAGTGCGTCGCAACTACTCCAGCCCCCCCACCCACGGCGGCCAGATCACAGCGGCCGTGATGAACGATGCCAGCCTGCACGCCCTCTGGGTCGATGAGGTGAGCGAGATGCGCATCCGCATCAAGGCCATGCGCCAGAAGCTGTTCGAGGTGCTGAGCGCCAAGGTGCCTGGCCGTGATTTTGGCTACTTTATCAGCCAGCGCGGCATGTTCAGCTACACCGGCTTCACGCCGGAGCAGGTTGACCGCCTGCGCGAAGAGTTCGCCGTCTATCTGGTGCGCTCCGGTCGCATGTGCGTGGCGGGCCTCAACAGCCGCAACGTCGACTATGTGGCCGACGCCATGGCCGCCGTGCTCAAGGGCTAACCCGTGCAAGCCCCACTCAAGCGGGGCTTTTTGTTTGTCCCTATGTTGTGGAGCTGTCATGGATCTGATTGCACTGTCCAGGCTGGGAGGCCGTCATCTGGTCACCCTGCATCTGCTGCTCGACAGCCAGAGCGTCACCCGCACGGCCGAGCGGCTCTGCACCACCCCTTCCACCGTCAGCAAGACCCTCAACCAGTTACGGGATCTGCTCGGCGATCAGCTGCTCTACCGCCAGGGCAACCAGCTGCTGCTCACCCCCATGGCCGAACGACTCGGCCCTACCCTGCACCGACTGCTGAGCGAGCTAAACAATCTCACCAGCCAGGGCGGTTTTGACCCCAAAACCTGGCAGGGACAACTGAGGTTTGCGCTGCGGGAAAGCAGCATGGTCTGGCCGATGGGGCCCATTCTGGGCCAGCTGATGCAGGAAGTACCGGGCCTGGTGCCCAACGTCTGGAACAAGGATGAGCAAGGTCTGACGGCACTGGCAGCGGGCAAACTCGACTTTGTTATCCTGCCCCACGACCAGAGCCAGCCCCTGCCCCGCCAGCCGGGTCTGGTATGGGAAACCCTGCGGGAAGACAGGCTGGTCTGTCTGCTGCGGGCGGACCATCCGGCGCTGGACAAGCCCTGGGATCTGGATGCCTACCTGAGCTGGCGCCATATCGCCATTCGCGATCAGGAACTGGCCAACCCCTTCTTCGAGCAGAGCCTGGCCCAGCTGCAGGTACGCCGCCAGATTGGTGCCACTCTGCCGGATTTTGGCAGCGCATCAGCCCTGCTGCGCCAGAGCGATCTCATCCTGACCGCCATCGAGGGTTGGGCGTTACAGAGCGCGGCTTTGGGGTTAGCGATCCGTCCAGTCCCGTTCGACTATGGCGCAGTCACCCACAGCCTGGTGTGGTATGGGCCGGCGGGCGAAGAGCCGGCGCTGTGCTGGTTCAGACAGCGGATCCTGACACTGGCCAGGGAGCTGGGTTAACGCCCCCGGGCTACACGCATTGCAGATCCTGCGGGCGCCATTACAGACCCGAAGAGGAGATGGCCCCACCAGGGGAACTCCCATGGCAAGGCTCGCAGAGAGGAGAAAGCCTCAGGGCTTCCTGGTGTAGATGGGATTGGGGAAGGGCGCGATGTTGTTGCCCAGCTCAGTGATGCGGGCGGCCCCTTGTTTGCGCACCTGATCGACCCGCAATACATGGTGCATGGGGATCATGGTGCGGTCGACGTCGGCAAATTCACTCTTCAATTTCTCGTGGCTGGGATCGACGATCAATGCCGTGTGGTTATCCCACACGAAGTGAGCGATCTCGATAAAGCCGAACAGCTGACCCTGACTCACTTCCCTGACATAGACTTCATAACGCTCGCTGTGGCAAATGAACTGCACTCGGTATAAGGCGTTGGATTCACTCATGTTCGTCTGTTGATTGTGGGCGAATACCCCATTCTAGCCGCCCCCTCTCAGAGCTCAAATAGACAGCAATCACAGTTACGTCATCTTCAGACTCAGACTGCAAAAAAGCCGCCTCCAGACTCAACATCAGGCAGGGCGCTGGCAAAAGCATCCCATCAAATTGCTTTGCGATCAGTTAATTAGCCTGCAAACACAGGGTCAGATAATGGCCGGCAGGGAAACGGGTCCAAGTCCCCTGTCGCTCACCGCCCTGGCGAGGCGGGTCAGCTCATCTCTGCCCGCCTCCGGCCAGCTCGTCGCCACCCCGCGCACACCATGCTGACGAAAGCCGTTGAGGCGGATGGGCACTGGCCCCAGACTCTGCAAGAAGAGGACAAGCGCTGCCCCCAGCTTGCCGTCGGCATCCAGAAAATCGCTGCGTCCCGGCACGTGGAGCAGCCGCAGCTCGGCCAGCTTGCCATGCCTCGCCAGCAGGCGCAGCGAGGCCAGCACCCGCTCGCGGCCAACACCTGTGAGTGAGTGGTGCACCGAGTCGCGCCACCCCTTGAGATCTATCATGGCGCCGTCCAGTACCGGCAGCAGCCGCTGCCAGCCCATTTCGCCAAGGGATCCGTTGCTGTCGAGCAGACAAGTCAGGTGCGAGAGATCCTGTGCCTGCCTGATGGCCGTGAACAGGGCGATCACGAACGGCAGCTGAGTCGTGGCCTCGCCGCCAGAAACGGTAATGCCGGTGAGCAGAGGGCCGTAGCGGCGCAGCAGGGCCAGCACCTCGGCAACCGACATCTGGCTGGTCTTGGGGCTGGCATGGCGCGGGCAGCCGTCGATGCAGCGATCGCAATCGGTGCAGAGCGCCGCCTGCCAACGCACTCTTCTCTCGCCAGGACGGCCCTCGATGAGCGTCAGGGCACCGCTCGGGCAAGTTGCCACGCAGTCACCGCAGTGATCGCAAAACCCCATGGTGTGAGGGTTATGGCAGCCGGGGCAGCGAAAGTTGCACCCCTGCAGGAAGAGCACCAGCCGGTTGCCCGGCCCGTCCACGCAGGAGAAGGGCAGCCAGCGGCTGACCGTTGCGGTGCGCTCCGTTGGCTCCCTCCTTTCCTTGCCACATTCAGTAGTCACACAGGGTCGCCTCACGGCCAACCACTCTCGGCGCTCGCTGACGAATGGCCGTCAGTTCACTCGCCTCGGCACCGAGACAGGTGGTCTGCAGCCGCGACCCTTCGGTCGCGAAACGGGCCACGTCGCTCTTGCGGATCATGTAGCCGGTCACCCGCACCAGATCGCTGTCCGCCACGTTGGCGGTGAACTCGCGCATGCCGATGGCGAGGGCCCCCTTGCAGAGCTGCAGCAGCGCCTGCGGGTTCTGGCGTATGGTGGGATCCAGGGTCAGGATCTCGCTGATCCCGGAGTGATAGAAACCGTGGTGCGGCGCCAGGGCCAGCACATGGCTGGCGGGATCCGGCTCCTGACCATAGGGGATGCGCACCCCGGGAGTCACATCGCGATCCACGCTGAGCCCACCCTGAGAGTGGAGCAGGGCGCGACCGCCCCAGGCGTGTACCTGTGGCGTCTCGCTCACATGGCGGGAGAGCTGGGCCGAGATGCGATAGCCAAGCTGGTTGGCCTCCTCGTCATGTCCGTAGCGCTCGGGCAGATTCTCCTTGTCCATCAGCAAATTGACCGCCTCCGCCATGCCATAGATGCCGAACATGGGTACGAAGCGGTCTTCGTCGATCAAGCCCTCCTGCACCAAAAAGCTGTCGAAGAAGCCGGACTCCTGATGGAGAAAGGCGGCGCGTGCCCCGATCAGCTGGGAGGCGAGACGGCAGTAGTGGGGTAGCAGACAGCCCATGAAGTCGTCTATGCCGTGGGCCTGCTCGGCCACACGCTTGAGGGAGAGTCGCACCAGGGTATTCGCGCCACCGGCCTGGGGCAGAGCGTTGTAGCAGCTGACGATGCCAAAGCCGCGCTGGTCGAAGGTGTTGCTATGGAGCGGATAGTTGGCGATGTGCGGCTTGCTGCAGCTGGCTATGTTCTGCACCGCCAGCATCAGCAGGTTGTCCGGGGTCTGCGCCGGATCGTGAAACAGGGTCAGGTTCGGCGCCACCTGCTTGAGCTCGCCGTCGATGCGCAGGATCAGGCGGCAGAGACGGTTGTCATCGGGACCTATATTGACGTGCATGAAGGCGTCCGGCAATACCCGATCCAGGTAGATCCAGAACCCTTTCAGCTTGCGATGGAGGGTCTCGTCATCCAGCTCGCCCACAAAGGGCAGCAGCAGATGATCGAGGCGCCCCAGCCAGACCGGCATGCCGGTGACGGAGGGCACATGGTGGTAGAGGATGCGCAAGGCATCGAGCGCCTCGTCAAAATCCTTGGGGGGAGCCAGCTCCAGCCAGGCGGATCCCTGACTCAGGAACTTTGCATAATCCGGCAGCACGTAACGCGGCTTGTAGGGGGCATGTCCCTCGAACATGTCACAGAGAAACCCCTGCGCCAGCGCCTCGGCGACCGCCGGTGGCAACTCTGGGTAAGGCAGCGCATTTTCGGCGGCCAACGCCAGGGCATGGTTCTTCTGAGCGGGCGAGAGCAGGGGATCGCGCACTATGCGCTGACAGGTTTCGGTGAAAGACATGGGGTGCTCCTTGGCGGATAGTCCCTAAATCCTCACACTTGAGAGGTGTTTTTTGAAGTGACATTCACAACATGGCGGATATCCATAAAGGACATCCACCATGCCAGATCACGGACCTACCCCAGCCAGGGCAAGAGGGCGGCCATGCCCCCCTGCCAGCGCAGCAGGAAGAAGCCCCCCATGCCCACCACGACCACCAGCAGGGTAGGCAGCCGCAGCAAGGTCAATACCGTCACCAGCAGGGTGGCGGCCAGGTAGTCCGGATCCCAGTCCAGCCCCTTGCCCGGCTCATAGCTGAAGACGATGGGCAACCAGATGGCGGTCAGCACCGACTGGGCCGAGAAGCTGAGGAAGGCCCCCATCTCGGCGCCGGGTTGATAACGGGTCAGCCGCGAGAAGAAGGCGAAGCGATTGAAGAAGGTGATCAGGGCCAGCAGGCCTATCATCAGCCAGCTCATTGTCATCTCCTCATCCGATGCAGCACATAGCCCACCACCATGCCGGCCAGCGCCGATATGATGATGTAGACCTCCGCCAGCAGCGGCTTGGTGAGCAGTGCAGTGCCGCCGCTGACCAGGGTCGCCGCCACCATGGGCAGGTTCTTGAGGGCGGGTATGGTCATGGCGATAAAGGTGGCCGCAATGGCGAAGTCCAGTCCCATCTTGTCCAGGCCGTCTATGTACTGACCGGCGGCGATACCGAGCAGGGTCGCCAGATTCCAGAACAGGTAGAACACGAAGCCCGCGATCAGGGCATAGCCGGGATGGAAGCGGCCGCTGCGCTCCCTGTCCTTGAGCGCCACCGCAAACATCTCGTCGGTCAGAAAGAACGCCAGACTGGCACGCCAGCGCAGGGAGAGCGGCAAGACATCACGGCGGAAGGTAAAGCCATAGAGCAGATGCTGGGAGGTGATGACGAAGGTGGATCCCATGATGGGCAGCAGGGGCGTCCCCGCCCCGAACAAGGTGGTAGCCGAAAGCTGGGCGGCACCGGCATAGACCAGCAGGGACATGCATTGGGCCTGTAGCGGGCTCAGCCCCACCTGCAATGCCAGGGCGCCGCACAGTATCCCCCAGGGGATGACGGAGATGGAGAGCGGCAGAATATCGATGGTGGCGCGCCACCAGAGCGTACGGGCGCTCTCGGCACCGGCGGGAAGGGCACTCGTTGCTGACGGCATGGGGTCATCCTTGTTGCATCCACGGCGAGCGGGAAAAACTAGCACGACACAAGGCCACAGACCAAGGACTAAAACGGATACTGCAAGGGTTCAGAAATGCAGTGCGCCCCCATGAAGGGGGCGCGCAGAGAGGCAATCAGGGCTGGATGATGATGGGGGTGCCGGGCTCGATGGCGTTCCACACTTCGTCCAGATCATGGTTGAGCATGGCGATGCAGCCATTGGTCCAGTTGGACGGCTGCAAACGTGTGTTGCCTATGCTGTTGCGCTGACCATGGATCATGATCATGCCACCCGGATTCACGCCCATTTCGTTGGCCGTCTTGATGTCGTCCAGATTCGGGTAGTTGATGTGGATGGCTTTGTAATAGTTGGAATTGGTTTTCTTGTAGTCGAGGATGTAACGCCCTTCCGGCGTACGCTGATCCCCTTCACGCTGCTTGTGTCCCTTTGGGGCCGGCCCCAGGGCAATCCAGTAGCGTTTGACCTCCTTGCCATCCTTCATCAGGGTCAGGCTGTAGGAAGACTTCTTCACCACTATCATGTCGGCAGACAAGGTGGCAAAACTCAATGCGGGCCACAGCCCCAGCAAACACAGTAATACGGCTCTCATTCCATCCCTCGACAAGCCTCTGGTTAGGGCTTTTCTTGTTACCAAATCATCTGAATGGCACCACCCCATGGGGCGGGCGAGCGCCATCATATTGGATCGCCATCAATACTCAATATATCCAGAGAAACATATCCCGTGCCATCTTTTATAAATTGTTACAATTAACAGCCAAAACAAGGGGATATCCCCCCTATATCGGGATAGTGCCCCCCGGGCGATTGGGGGGAAGATAAGGCGCTTTTTCACCTACTTGGAAACTTCCATCATGCGATGCCGACTCTCCCTGCTAATCCTGCTGATCTGCTCCCCTTTGCAGGCGGCCGAACCGCTCTGGCTGCGCGAGCCTGCGCTCTCCCCCGATGGCAAGCAACTTGCGTTCACCTGGCAGGGCCGAGTCTACCTGAGCGCAGGGGATGGCGGACTCGCCATGCCGCTCACCGACAGCGACTACCTGAGCCAGCGCCCGCTCTGGTCACCGGATGGCAAACAGATCGCCTTCGCCGCCAACTTATATGGCAACGAAGATGTGTTCGTGGTACCGAGCGCAGGGGGCGAGATGGTGAGACTGACCCGTGACTCCCGCCCCGATCTGCCCCAGGCATTCAGCGCCGATGGCAAGCAGTTGCTGCTGAGCAGCCAGCGACTGACCACGCCCGAATCGGATCACTTCGTGGCGGAAGGATTCCAAGCCAGCGCCCTCTACTGGACCCCCGTCGGTGGCGGCACCCTGACGCCGGCACAACCTCTGCCCGCCACCCTGGCTCGCCCCCATGGCAAGCAACTGGCCTATCAGATGCCGGGCATGGATCAACCGTTTCGCAAACATCAGCACTCGTTTGCCGTCTCCCGCCTCTGGCTGTTCGATGGCAAAGCCCATCACCAGCTGACCGAAGACAGAGTGGCCGCCAGCGATCCCGTCTGGGATGACAAGGGTGAGGCACTCTATTACCTGAGCGAGCGCAGCGGCGATTTCAACGTCTGGCGGCGGGATCTGGCCAGCGGTCAGGATCGTCAACTCACCCACTTCAAGGGTCACCCTGTGCGCGGCCTCTCCGCCTCCCGCCAAGGGGATCTGGTCTGGTCCTGGCAAGGGGAACTGTACCGTCTCGATGCGGGCAGCAAGACACCGCGCAAGCTGGCCATACAGCCACTCTTTGCCAACGCGCCCGCCGAGAGGAGCTGGATGCCAGGCCCCATCGACGAGGCCCTCGCCCGCCAGGATGGTGACGAGGTGATACTGGTGAGCCAGGGTAACTTGTATGCCATCGATACCCGCCGCGAGCGAGTGCGCCAGCTCACCCGTCATCCCAGCGAGCAGTCATCCCCCCTGTATGTGGACAAAGAGCAGGGGCTCATTTATCTCTCGGAGCAGGACGGCCCGGCCGCCCTCTATCGCCTGAACAAAGCGCAGCCGGATGGCTTGTTCAGCGATCCCGGCACCCTCACGGAACAGAAGTTGCTGGCCATGCCGGATGCCGCCATCAGCAAGCCGACCCTCTCTCCCGATGGCAAGCAGCTCGCCTTCGTGGTGGATGGTCAGGCCGTCCACCTGCTGGATCTCGCCAGCGGCAAACAGCGACCGCTGGTCGCCGCCGAGTTCAACCCCTCCCGCCACACAGTGGAGCTCGCCTTCGCCCCCGATTCCCGTCATCTGGCGCTGACCATACAGCCTGACTCGGCCCAGCAGGAGATCGCCGTCATCGACATAGCGGACCCCAAAGCCGAGCCGATCAATGTCAGCCTCAACGGCTATCGGGATATGAGTCCTGCCTGGAGCCAGGATGGCGGCATCCTCTACTGGCAATCCACCAAATACGGGGTTCTGGGTGCCGATGGGGAGCCGCTTGGCGGCAGCCTGCTCGGCCTCTACAGCAGCCGCGCCGCCAAGAGCGACTTCATCGCCGAGCAGACGCCCCCCAAAGCGGGTTACGGCTTCGAATCCGACCGGTTGGCACACAGAGAGGCGCTGCAATTGCAGCCCCCAGGTCTCATCCTCGCCAGCCGCATCGTCGATGATCACCTCATCTCGCTGGTGGAAGAGAGTGACACCAACGGCGAGAGCGAGATCAAGGGCTACGCCCAGGATCTGCGCAAGGGCGAGACCCGGGTGCTGTTTGACGGCCAGCCCGGCCCGGCGCAGGCCAGCCTCAATCAGGATGCCAGCCTGGCCACCCTGGTGCGGGAAGGAGAAGTGACCCTGATTGACACAGGTTCAGGCGAGGCAAGGTCACACCCTTTCGACCTGCTGCAGACCGGAAGCTCGCTGGCGCTCATGACCGCCGCCTATGACCAGATAACCCGGCTCACCCGCGACGAGTTTTATCATGCCGACATGAACGGCGTGGATTGGGATGGCTATGTGGCCGCCTATCGCCGCCAACTGGCCGGTATCAACAATGGCAGGGACTTCGGTCATCTGCTGGCGGAGCTGGCCGGTGAACTGAACGTTTCCCACACCTGGGGAGTGGGTCCGGCGTCATCCCCGCGAATGCCCGACAACACCGCCAGCCTCGGCGGCTACTGGCAAGATGGCAAGACGGGGGTTGAACTGGTCGCCCTGCTGGCCGGCGGCCCGCTGGAACAGGAGACAGACCTGACACCGGGTGCCCGTCTGCTGGCCATCAATGGCACCGAGGTTCCTGACCTGAACGCGCTGGATGCCCAGCTCAACCACCAGGCCGATCAGCGGCTGGCCCTCACACTGCTGCCCAAGGGGAGCAAGGCGCCGGTGCAGCTCGACGTCACCGCCATGGATCTGCAGCAGGAGTACAAGTTGCAACTGGATAGCTGGGTCGCCAAGCGCCGCGCCCGAGTGGCGCAGTTGAGTCAGGGTCGGGTGGGATATGTCTATCTGCCGGAGATGAACAGCGCAGTGTATGAGGAGATGGTCGCCGATGCCCTCGGCCGCCAGCGCAACCGCGAGGCGCTGATCGTGGACGTGCGCTTCAACAAGGGAGGCTATCTGGCCAATACCCTGGTGGAGTTCCTGACCGGCAGCGGCAGTGACAAGGGCATGGCGCGCAGCTGGCCACGCCACGGCAAGGGGGAGACAGACGCCGCCACCCGCCAGTGGACCAAGCCCTCGGTGGTTCTGGCCAATGCAGGCAGCTACTCGGAAGGCTCGGCCTTCCCCCAGTACTACCGCACCCTCAAGGTCGGCCCCATCATAGGTGAGCCAGTCCCGGGCACGGGCACCATGGTCTATGCCCATGACTCCAGACTGATCCCCGGACTCGCCTACGGCATCCCGACCCTGGGGCTGCGCAACCCGGATGGCAGCTTCTACGAAAATCAGGAGCTGATCCCGGATCTGCAGGTAGCGCTCACACCAGCCGACATGATCAGCGGACGAGATCCCCAGCTGGAGGCAGCCGTCGAGGCTGCCCTCGCCCAGCTGTCAACGAAAGCGAAATAGCTCCCGATGCAGGCGCCCGCCCGGCAACAGCCGGGTCAGGGCGTCTGCCATTCCTTCCGGACCGCAGAACCAGACGTCACCGGGCTTGCCCTGTGCAAGACCGGCCAGGTCCAGCCGCCCCGCTTCCTTGTCCAGATGCAGCCGATAACGAACCCCGGTACGCTGACACAACTCGGCCAATCGCTGGTGATAGACGGCGCCGACCAAGTCCGGAGCACACTGGATCAATGTGATCCCCTCCCCCCGTTCACCACGGGCCACCAGCCCCTCCAGCCAGGCGACAAAAGGGGTAATGCCGATCCCGGCGCCGAGCCAGAGCGACTGCCCCTGCCGGGGGGGACAGATAAAGGCGCCATAAGGCCCCGTCACTGTCACTGGGCCATCGACCCGAGCCGCCTCGACCAGCTGGCGGGTATGATCCCCCAGCGCCCGCACCGCAATCACCAGCTGACGCTTGTCGGGCGACACCCGCACCAGAGTGAAGGGGTGTGGGCCTTCCTTGGCATCAAACTCGAAGAAGGCAAACTGGCCTGGCCTGTAGTGCGACAGCGGCGTCTCCAGCTGCAAGGTGAATTCACGGGTACTGTCCGCCAGGGTGCGCAGCGCCACTATGCGGCCCTGATGGCGATCCCGCTGACCAGTCAAGCCCAGCAGGGAGTAAACCGCAGCCACAGCCCCTGCGCCGCCCAGCAGTGAGATCCCGAGCCCCACGGGTGTCAGCAGGCCAACCTGGGGCAACAGGCAGAGACCGTGTACCCACCCCGCCAGATAGATGAGCGGCGCCAGACGGTGGATCACCCGAAAGCGGCCATAGCTCACCAGCGACAACAGGCTCACCACCACCAGGGCTATCAGCAGATAGAAGCTCCACTCCCCCAGTGTATTGCCAAGGGCATGCAGGGAGAGGCCATTGCCAGCCCCTGCTCCCGCCCCGCCACCAGCCCCCCGGCGGGCAGGCCGGGTCAACCAGCCGGCCGTCACAGCCCACTTGGGTGCTTCCACCAGCAGCCAGTGACTGGTCAGGGCCAGGGTCGCGGCCATGGCGCTGTGACGATGGAGCCGCAACATGCGATCCAGCCCGCCACACCAGACTTCCAGCCTCGGCAAACGCAGCGCCAGCAACAGGGTCAGCGCCATGTAGCCCAGCCCCAGCAGGCCGGTCAGCAACAGCATCTCATGGCGCCAGGGCCAGATGCCGTTGGCATCCCCTGCATATCCAGCCCACCAGATCAGTGCCGCCAGCACCGGCAGCAGCCATAACGCTCGCTTGGTCACCATTTGTTGCTCCTTGTCCCGTCATCTCATGCATTGCTCACCCGGCTCGCCCAATGGCCACGCCGGTATCCTGATCCCATTACACGCCTGTGCCATGACAAGACTTTGCCAGCCACCGGCCATTTGGTGACAGAGTGTGACAAGAGGGAAGATACAAAAATGGGGCCTGATGGCCCCATGGTTAACCGGCTTTGCGCAGTGCCCGCTTGCGCATCAGGCGGTAAAGCAGCTGATTGTATTTGGCCCAGGAGTGGATCAGCAGGAAGATGCCGAGCAGCAGGGCCAAAAATAGCTGCCCGGCGCCCTGCGCATCCAGCGAGCCGATAAAGCTGTCCCCTTCCCCTTTATCCAGATAGTTGAGCCAGGGTTGCAGCGCCAGAAACAACCAGCCAATCCAGGTCACCAGCAGGATCAACAGATCCCGTAGTCGGTACTGCCAGCTGCAACGGGCACCGTTGCGTATGATCATCTCGTTGGCGAACTTATTTTTTGTCACGGAAGGACTCTCCTCTGTCAGGGCTTTCCCATACGGCAAGCTGGCCACGACGACGCAGGATCGCCTTGGGCACGGCAACGATCACTGTCACCAGATTGAGCAGCCAGTAGATAAGCGGATACCAGATACACCAGACGAAGCTGCGGGCCATTGTCTTGTCATAGTGGTTGTCGATGAAGATGCTGACCCCGAACTGCAGCAGGCAGATGGCGGTCATGATGACACCGGTCCACTGGAACAGCTGACCTTCGGCCAGCTCCCCCAGATCGGGCCGGATCAGCCAGATCAGCGCCAGCAGCAACATGCTGTAGCACCAGAGGACACTGGACAGATACTCCAGCAGCAGCAACCAGAAGTGGCGGTTGCGCCAGCGCATTGCCTGCAGGCCGTAACGCAGTATCACTTCGGCCCCGCCCTGGGCCCAGCGCAGCCGCTGCTTGTAGAGACCGCGCACCGTCTCCGGCATCAGCACCCAGCACAGTGCCTGGGGCTGGTAATGGATGAGCCAGCCCGCCAGCTGGAGTTTCCAGCTGATGTCGATGTCTTCGGTGACCATGTCCGTGCTCCAGCCACCCACCGCCTCCACCGCCGACTTGCGAAAGGCCACCACCACCCCGGACACGGTAAAGACGGTGCCATAGATGCGCTGGGCCCGTTTGATGAGACCTATGATGGAGCTGAACTCGCCGGTCTGGATCTTGCCGATGATGGTGGATCGGGTACGTACCCGCGGGTTGCCGGTGACAGCCCCCACCTTGGGGCTCTCGATGAAGTGCTTCACCATCCAGCGCACAGCGTCATGGTCGAGCACGGCATCCCCGTCTATGCCCACCAGTATTTCCCCCTTCGCCCGTTCGAGACCATTGTTGAGGGCCATGGCCTTGCCCTGATTGTGCTGGTGCAGCACGGTAAGGCGCGCATCCTGCGCCGCCAGCCGATCCAGTCGCTGCCCTGTGTCATCCTTGCTGCCATCGTTGATGGCCAGCACCTCGAAATCGGGATAACGCTGGCGCAGCAGGTGGCTGATGGTCTCCTCCACATTGGCCCCCTCGTTGTAGCAGGGCACCATCAGGGTCACCTTGGGATAGCGAGGCAACACCAGCCCGGTTCTGGCGAGCGCTATGTCCCGCCGCTCCCACTGGAAGTAGTAATAGAGGCCGCCACAGATCCACACCATGGCCATCATGCTGGGGTAGGCCAGGGTAAAAATCGCAATGCCTGAGAGAAATCCGCTCACCGTGCCGCCCCCGCTTGTGTGGCCATGGCCGCACTGACGGGCACGGCGGGGGCCACCGGCAGCTGGACTGGCTGAGGCAGGGTCTGCACCGAGAAGACGGGCTTCAGCACGGCGGGATCCGGCTGATTGTTGTGAGAATCGTCCGGGTAGTAGCCGAAGTTTTTCACCCCCTTGCGCTGGATGATCTGCATCCAGCGCGCCAGCTCCTCATCCGGGATCGGCTGATCGGTGCGCCAGTTGCGGCTTTGCAGCTCGAACACCAGCCGCTCCACCGGCACCTGGGCCAGGGATGTTTCCGCCAGCCGGGCCAGCCACTCATCCGGGTTTTCTGCCTGTTCCATGTAGGGCATGGCCATCACGGCCGTGTAGTCATAGGCCTTGGCGAACGCCGCCATGCTCTGGGCAAACCACTGCTGGGCGTCAGGCTCGGTCACCAGGGCCGCGTAGATGTTGCGGGCTGTCTTGAGGCCGTCAGCCCCTCCCTGGCGATAACGGGCGGCAGCGTCGCGCAGCGCCAGCGTAAAGTCGATCAGCAGGTCAGTCTTGTGCTCACCCTGAGCCCGCAGGGCCTGGGTGGTGCGCGCCAGCGGCATGGGCCCTTCGTAATCGCTGAGGAAGGCGTCATCATGGAACAGCAGGCCGTCGAACTTGGTGTAAAAGCCGAGATCCTCGTAGATATCCAGCAGCAGCTGACGGCTGGCGGCATCCCAGGGCGAGAGGCGCAGATACTGACCCCTGGCGGGGGTGCCGGTGCGGCTGTCGGTCACATAGGTGTGATTCGGCCCCATGTCATAGGCCATCACCGGCATCCAGGCATACACCTTGACCCCGACCCGGGTCTTGAGCTGCCAGGCGACCCGATTGAACAGATCCGCCCTGACCGGCATGTGGCGATTGGGGAAGTAGAGCGCCTCCGCGACCCCGTCACCGTTGTCATCGGCATAGGCCTGCAGATAGACAGTGGTGATGCCGTATCCCTTGATCCGCTCCAGCAGCAGGTCGATGTTCTTGTTCAGCTGCAACGGATCCTTGTCATAGACATAGTCCAGATCCACGTGCACCAGTCGCTCCTCCTGCCGCTCCCAGGTGTTGCCCCCCATGATCTCGTCCAGAGTCTCCAGGCTGGTGTCCTCCTCCAGCAGATAACGGCGCACAGTGGCTCCGGAATCCCCCAGGGTGTTGAGCCCCTCAATCAGGGTGAAGCTGTAGGGCATGCCGCTGTCACGGGCCAGGTTCAGCGCCGTCTGGTTGAAGGCACCATAGGGCCAGACCATGATGCGCGGTGCCCGGCCGGTCTGCTCCTTGAGCTGGCGGACAGACGCATCGAAGTCGGCTTTAACCCGCACCTGATAGTCCGCCATGGTTTCGTAACCGGCCGGACTCCAGCCCGCCGTGGTCACCGCCGGCTGCACATTGCCCTGGGGATTGGCGAGCAAGCCGTAGTGGGAGGCGAAGGTGTGGGAGGCTATCTCCACCAGTCCGGAGGCCTGCATCTCGCGGATCTGCGGCCAGCCGACGAAGTAGCTGCGCGGCAGCCTGTCGTTGCCATAGGGCACCAGCTTGTCGTCAGGCACATCCAGCCAGCTGCCCACCAGGGCATAGACGGCCGGGTAGTTGTAGAGCTTGAGCAGCGGGTAGACCAGCCGGTAGAAGCTCTCGTAGCCATCGTCGAAGCTGAGCAAAATGGCCTTCTCCGGCAGGGCTGCCTTGCCAGCCTTGGCATCCAGCACCTGCTGGAAGCTGACCGGGTGATAGCCCTGCTGCTTGATCCAGTTGAAGTGGCGGATCAGGGTGTCGCGCCGTATGGTCTGGGGATAGAGCTTGAGGTTGGGGGTCAATTTCAGATCGACGATGTCGTGGTAGCAGAGCACCACATAGTCATCGGGTTGACGGGCAGCCTGTGCGGCCAGCGGCATGAGCACGGACAACAACAGGAAAAGAGGGGCAAGCCAGCGTCTCATCACATGAAACTCCATTGCAGATTGGCGAAGACGAAATTTCCATATTCGGGGTTGCCGTCGTAGACGGCCTGGCGCCGGCCCAGGCCATAGCCCAGGCTCAGTGCCGGGGAGAACACCCAGTCGTGGCGATAGCTGAGTTGCCAGCCCGGGTCGCCGCCATACTCCTGCTGCCAGTACTGATTGCCGCCGATGACAAGGCTCTGCAGCAGGGCGCGACGGCCATCCAGCGGCAGCCGGTAACGCCCCGCCAGTTCCAGCTCCAGATTGCGATCCCGCAGGGGATTGAAGTAATCCACCGCAACCGCCTCGTTGCGGGAGGTGGCAGCCCGCAGTGTGGTGTCGAACCACCAGCGATCCCGACGCCAGAGATCCTGACGCAGCCAGCCGGAGGCGGTGAGCCGCCGATTGCCATCACTGATGTCCATTCGTTCCAGCCGCAGGCCCGCCTCCCGGGTCTCGTCCTGGCGCCAACCCAGATCCAGCTGATATTGATCTGCGTAGTTGCCCCGAGCCAGCGCCCGCAGCGGGGTATCGGCGCTGTTGAGGTTGATGGCAGCACCCAGGGTCCAGCGATCGCCCAACCGCCAGTCGAGGCGACTCCACAGATAGCCTTTGTGGTTGAGCTCGCTGCCCGAGCCGCCCTCCAGCGTCAGTTGCAGCGGATAGAAGGAGACTTCGGCCCCGAGCCCGCTGTAGGCGGCACGCTCCGGCTGCCCGTCAAATTCACCGAAGCTGCCTTGACGGCGCACAAACAGCCGATCGCCGCCATCATTGCGAGCGCTGTAAAGGCGGCTGTCGTAGCTCCAGTCACGACTGGCCTGTACCGAGCCCCCTTCATTGCGACCATGGGTCAGCTCAGTGGTCAGCATGGGGGCTTGCTCCAGAGCCAGCCGCTGTTGCAACTCCCGGCGATCCTTGGTCAGGTTGCCGAGGGCCCGCACCGCCTGCGGTGTCTGTTGCCACTGCCCCTGATCGAGGCGGGCGTGGAGGCGACCCGGCTCGGCGAGTCGGGTACGGCCAGTCGGCAGCCAGCGCACCGCCTGCTGATAGGCCTGCTCGGCGCCATCCGGGTGACCGCGCCAACGGCGGATGTCCCCCAGCTGCAACCAGAGCCAGGGATTGGCAGGGGCCGTTTTCAGCCAGCCTTCCAGCTGCGCCTCTGCCTGCCCGGCCTGACCCCGCCAGGCCAGCAGCAGGGTTCTGAGCTGCAGCACCTTCTCGTAGTCATCGTTGGGCATGCGCATATTGCCGGTGAAATCCCAGCGGGTCGGCGGCTCCTGCCAACCCGCCAGCAACCCCTGGGCGGCGCCGTAACGCTCCGCATCCGAGTAGGCGTAGAAACGCTTCTCCAGCAGCGTCTTGTCTTTGGCCCGCTGCGGGGTCGCCAGTTGCCGATAGATAAGGGAAGCCTCGTCCACCCGCCCGAGCCCAACCAGCGCATCGGCCCGCGCCTCCTGCACGTATTCCGGCAGCGGCCCCTCGGCTTGCAGTGCGGCAGACTCCCGCTCCGCCTGGGCAAACTCACCGAGGGCAACCAGGGTCACCACCAGATCACGGCGGGCACTGAGGTAGAGCACATGATCGCGGGGAGCCCGGGCCAGGATCTTGTCCTGCAGGGCCAGGGTGTGAGTGAGGGAAGTGCGAGCCAGCGCCGGATCCTCGGTCTGCGCCGAGATCCGCAGCAAGTTGACCGCCTGGTAGTAGTCGAGCCAGAGCCGATCCACCGGCTTGAACAGGGCAGGATACTGCCCCATCAAGTCGGCAGCGGCGGGACCCGCCCCCAGGCTCACCGCTACCCGATAGAGCGCCAGCACCTGTTCACTGTTGCCGGGTTCCAGCGCCAGCCACTGCTGGCGGGCCAGCATCTCCCCCATGGGATCCTCGGCCTGACGGGCGGCATAGATACGCGCCTCCAGCACGGCCCGATCGCGACCGAAACGGGCCTCGTACTCTCCTGCCGCCTGATGGGCCAGCACACGGTTGCCCTGATCGCTGGCGGTGAGAAACAGGCCAAGCCAACCGGTGGGATTGCCCGGGTCACGCCCCTGCAACACCCGGTAATAGCTGATTGCCTCAAAGTAGCGCTTCTCGTCCCGGGCGGCACGGGCCACCCCTTCCAGCGTGCTGTTGGCAATGGGACTGAACTCGCAGGGGGCGCAGGCTGCCAGCGCCCCCTTGCGATCCCCGCGCCACAACTGCACGGCAATCAGATCGTCCAGCACCTTGCCGTCGCCGGTTTGTCGATAGAGGGCATCCAGTCCTTGCGCCGCGGCGTCAAGCTCCCCTGCCCTGGCCTGGATGACCCAGGTTTCCCGTGCTCTATCCACTCCGCCAGCCAACACCAACAGGGGCAAGAGCGCCAATAACCAAAAGATGCGATTCATTCGCAACATTCCACCTTTGACACGCGCCGGGCAGATCGGTCCTTGAATGCCCTGACGATTACGCACATATGTCCGACCCTGCTGCCGTGGCAACGCAGGGTGACTTCCTGACGGATGTGCGGTTGTGATGGTGAAAGGCGAGGGATGAACCAACGCCTTCCTCAATGCGCGGTCCAGCTGTCTCCGGGAAGAGACCTGTGACTTTCCGAACCCGATTCGCATCGGGGGTGGCGAGGCGGCCAATTCTGCAGCGGCGGACGAGTTAGTCAATCGAGTCAGACAGGAACCATTCTCGATAAGCCACCGTCTGTTGCCTGTCCCTGTGGACTCAATTTTTCACTATTACTATTGAGGTAATTAACAGAATTCCATTTTGATTGGCCTGCATCGGAGGTCCATCAAGCAATGGGGTTAAGCTTCCCCCCTTGATTGCCCCCTGCAGCGAAGCTGACGCATCCGAATCCAGTATTGGCTAACTACGACAGACTACGTCACGACCACAAACAAGCCCCATCCGATAACCCCCTGACAGGGCGTCATCGACCCGAGCCTGCCCACGGATCCAGTGCAAGGACCTGTGGCTTGCCGCCGCTGGTGCGGGCAAATTTGGCTGTACCGCAGAACGGGCAAGGGCGTACCCTGATGCCATCGACTTGGCCAAGGATCTTGAATGAAGGGTTTACGGATAAAGGCGCCAGTACTGGGCTGCCTGCTGATTTCACTGCTGGCGGCGCCTCTGGCCGCCTCCCCCCTGATACTGCAAGGGGAGACGCTGAGCTATCGCATCGCCCCCGATACCCTGGCCATCTCGGTCAACAAGGTGCCGGTCAGTGCCGGTCAACCCGCCCGTCAGGTCGACAAGCTGACCCGGGGGGAGCAAGAGGCCAGCTGGCACTGGCCTGCCCAGGACGCCAGGGTCGAGGTCAAACTGGACGGCGATGATCTGCTGCTGACCCTTGTCAGCGACACGCCCCGTCAGCTGGCCTGGTACAGCCTGCCGAAAAACCAGACCCACCTCTCCATGGCCTTTGGCGAGGGCAGCCGCTTCTCGGTGCGTGACAGCGACTGGATCGGCTATGTCGGCGACGAACTGGCCGAACTCAACACCCATTACGACCTCAAGCTGCCGCTGTGGAGCCAGGATGCAGGCAAACAGACCTACAGCTGGATCCTGCAAACCCCCTACGACAACCAGCTCAACTTCACCCGCAAGGGGGGGCGCCTGCAACTGAGCGCCCGCCACGAATTCAGCAGCTTCAACCAGCAGGCTCCCATGGTGGTGCGTCTGAGCGTGGGGGATGACTGGCTGGCGGGGGCCCGTCGCTATCGGGAGTGGTTGCAGGCCGAGGGGGAGTGGCAATCCCTCGCCGACAAGTTTGCCCGGATCCCCGCTGGCCGCCGCCTGATTGGTGCCAGCCATGTCTATCTGTGGGGAGATGCCCTGCTGGATCGACAGGATGTGAAGGATTGGCCAGGCCTGCAGGCCAGACTCAATCAAAAACCGGCCTGGCTGCAAGCGTTCAGCGGTGAGGAGCGGGAAGCGCTGGCCGCAACGACCCCCGAGCCCTGGCAGCAGACATTGATCATGGCCGGGCTCAACCGGCTGATTGCCAGCCAGTTGCCCCTGCCCGCCCAGCAGGGCCCCGTCAGCCAGAGCAAGGTGCTGACCCTGCGCCAGCAGTGGGTCAGGGGTCAGCTGGGAGATCTGCTGGTTGCGCAGACTCGCTGGGGACAGGGCCTGTCACTGCCTGTGATAGAGGCGCTGCAACAGGCGGGACTGCACAAGCTCTGGCTCGGCACCCCGCAATGGACGGCAGCTCTGCAACAGAGTTATGCCGTCACCGCCGCCCAACGTCTGGGCTATCTGGTGGGCAGCTATGACTCCTACGATACCGCCATCCTCCCCGGCAGCAACGACAGCTGGCTCACCGCCCAGATCCCTCCCAAGATCGGCAAGCGCTGCGCCATCATGGAGGCCAACGGCAAACCCAAACCCGGCTTTGGTGGCGAGGGAGCCTACCTCAATCCCGGTTGCACCCTGCCCTTCGCCAAGAACCGCATGAGCGAGCTGGCCAAAGCCAGCGGTATCAACAGCCTCTTCCTCGACGTGGACGGCACCGCCATGGCCTCCAACGATTACAACCCGGCTCACCAGCAGGGGAGCCAGGCCATGATCGCCGCCCGCAATGCCCGCATGGCCTGGGTGGGAGAGCGGCTCGGACTGGTGCTGGGCTCGGAGGATGGCAATGCCCTCACCAGCAAGCCGCTGATGTTTGCCCACGGCATCCAGAGCTGGGGGGTCGGCTGGCAGGATGCCAGCATGCGCAAGCAGGCCAAGTCACCCTATTACCTCGGCAAGTGGTGGCCGGACGAGGCGCCGCAGGTCTTCTTTCAGCCCACTCGCCTCAAGCCGCGCTACCTGAAAACCGTGTTCAATCCGGCGGACAGGTTGCCCCTCTATCAAGCTGTGTTCCACGACTCAGTGCTCAACAGCCATCACTGGCTGCTGGACAACCTCAAGTTTCCAGGCATCAAGGAGGAGCGTGCCCTGCTCGGCCTGCTTTACAACACACCACCGCTGGTCAACCTGAGCCGCAGCACCCTGGAGAGCCGCCTGCCCGAGCTGGTCAGACTGAGCGATCAATTCGCGACGCTGCACGAGGCATTGTGGGACAAGGCGCTGGTGGGATTTCGCTGGCGCGACGGGGCGGGCCGGGTGCAGGAGACCCGATTCTCGGATGGCAGCCGGCTGGTCGCCAACTTCAGCAACAGCTCCATCATGCTCGATGGCCAGAAACTGCCGGGCAAGCACCTGCTCGTCGCCCTCAAGGGCAAGCCGGTCACCCTGCTGACGATGTAATCGACTCGCTCGCCATATAAAGAGAGAGCCCTGCCAATTGGCAGGGCTCTTTTGCAGGCGGGGTTCATCTAGCCCAGGGTGGCGGGCTCGACTTCGCTCTGGCACCGGATCCAGCCCTCGAAGTCCGCCAGCATGCGCGCCTCCGACTCGCTGTTGTCGGCAATCAGCTCAGTGCCATGCACCACCCGGATGCGGGCATTGAGGGGCGCCCCCTCACCGGCCGGCGGCCTTTGCTGCGCCGCCGCCATGCAGGCTTGGGCCTGCGCCCAGGCGTCGGCCACGCTCTGGTTGCATACCTCGGCCAGCGGCACTGCGCTGAATCCCTCGCCGGTCAGGCTCTGCAACGTCTCATCGTGGGTCATGCCGTTGCCCGGCCCCCAGTAGTGAGCCGCCAGATCCGGTCCGATGCGCGGGTTGTCGGTGAGGTATCCATCGCGCTGAAGGAAATAGGCGCGGGTCTGCTCCACCGCCATCAGTGCCAGCAGATAGCCGTGATAGGCACAAGCCGACTCCTGATTCAGCAGATGCGGAATGGCCAGCAGCGGCCTCGGGCTCTCTGTCCCCAGTATCTTGCGCTCCCACTGACGGGCCAACGCCAGCACGGCGTCCGGAGTGCGCTCGCTCTCCTCCATGGCGTAAAGATCCCGCTCGAAGTAGGAAACCAGCGCTATCTGGCGCTCGTTGAAGGCACGAAACGGCTGACGCGCCGCTATCATGGCCTTGATGAGCGAATCTGGGATCACCTCTCCCGCCGCGTTCCTGGCATAGCGCTTGAGCCAGTCCGCATCGTCCAGCAGGCTGTCGCAGAACATGGACTGGGTCTCGGCATAGGCCATGGAGGTGGGTGGAAACTCCTGTGAAAAGCAGGGGGCGTTGCCAGTCACATTGGCAAAGTGAGCGGCGTGGCCCCCCTCGTGGAACAGGGTATTGAGGCCACTCCAGCCGCTGCCCACCTGAGCCGGGTTGGCCAGACTGGTGAAGTTGACCACGGCGGGAACCCACTTGTCCTCCTGCCAGAAGCTGGGCACAGGGCCGTGGCAGAAGCCGTTCTCGTATTTCCCCTCCCGGGTCAGCAGATCCAGGGTCAGAGTCGCATCCCGATACTGGATGCCGAGCCGGCGGAAGCTCTCGACCCAGTCCTTCAGCGCCCGCGAGAAAGGCACATAGGGGTCGAGCTGGCGGGTCACGTCGCCGCTGACGAAATAGCGCAGGTTGTGGGGCTGCAGCGCCGCCTCTCCCTTGGCGCTTTTCAGCTCTGCCAGACTCTGTTGCACCCGCTGCTCGGTGCGGGCGATAAAATCATCCAGCACGGCAAACAGCTGTTCCGGGCTCATCTGCTCGTTCTTGCGCACCTTGTAATCGAAATAGTCGCGATACCCCATGGCACGGGCGAAGCGGTTGCGGATCGCCACTACCTCGAGAAAACCGTTGTCGACCACCCACTGCTCCAGGGTATGGAACATGGCCAGCGCGCTCTGGCGCACCGCCTCGTTCGGGCTGGCGGCAAGGGAGGTGCTGGCGGCGGGCAGACTGCCGGCGACCTGCTGACCCTGCTCATCCAGCAAGCTGAGTTTCAGCTCCCGGCGACGGGCAAACAGCGCCGCCTCGGCCGCCACCAGCTCGTCCATCAGGGCGGCGGCAGCCGGATCCTCGATGACGTTGCACTCGAAGAAGGCAATCCAGCCCCCCAGACCACGCTTGAGATCCGCCTCTTCGGCCTGGGCCAGCATCTCTCTGAGCTCCGGCAGTCGGGCCGGGTTGGCGCAAAACGCCTTGTAGGCCTGCTCGGCGGCGGTGAAACCTGCCTGATCATCACTGGTGCCCATGTAGGTGGACCAGAACAGGTCCTCCTTGCGCCTGTGTACCTGCAGGTAATCGGCATTGAGCTGATTCAAATAATTCCTGGCAATGGAATGCATAAATTCCCTCTTGTATGGGGCAGACCCGCACGGGTGCCCGCTCCTTTTGGTGAAATGCCAAGCCATTCACATTTTTTGGCAAATGATGCGCCGGGATGCGCACAACCACGCTACCAAAAGCGACGGTTTCTGTCTGCTGGCTATACTGGTTGTCAAAACACTCAATTAGCATTCAGTCACCACAAGTTATTGAAAGTTAATTAAATGTTAATAACGAAATAATCAGGGCCATCGTCATGTCTGGCCACAGCAAGACCCACAGGGAAATCAGGGAGACCTTATGTTCAAGCTTGGTGATATCGCAGTGAGCCGCAAATTGATGTTGCTGCTCTCACTGGCGCTAGTCGGTTTCATCGCACTGCTGCTTATTTCGGCCAGTGCCTTGCATCGCAATCTGATGAGTGAGCGGGAGGCCCGGCTGCAGGCCGTGCTGGATCTCGCCATGAGCCGCATCCAGTCACTCGCCACCACCTTGCCCGCCGCACAGGCTCAGGCAGAAGCAAAGGCCATGCTCAACAGCATGCGCTTCGATGGCGACAACTATCTGTTCGTACTCGATGAAACTCGCCACGTTGTGGTACACCCCGTCAAACCGGAGCTGGTTGGCCAGCAGATGGGCCAGAGCGGCACCGAGACGGCCGGGGATCACTGGCAACGCATGGTGGAACTCGGCAAGGGTGGCCAGCAGGGGCGGCTGGAATACCAGTGGATAGGACCCTCCGGTGATGCCGCCCAGAAGATGTCGCTGGTCGCCGGCTATCAGCCCTGGGGCTGGATCCTGGGCTCTGGCGTACTGCTGCAGGACATTGAAGCCACCATCTGGTCCCAGTACCAGCTGATGGGGGGCGCCACCCTGCTGGTGATCCTGCTGATGGGGCTGCTGGGGTTTGCCATCAGCCGCTCCATCGTCACTCCCCTGGCCGAGATCAAGCGAGCCATGCAGCAGGTGGCGGCCGGGGATCTGGTGATCAGCATACCGGTACACGGCAAGGATGAAATGGGGGTCGTCGCCGCCTGTACCAACCAGGGGCTCGATGCCATTCGCCACGCCTTGCTTGAAGCCAGCCAGGGGGCCCGCAATGTGGCAGATGCCGCCCTGCGGATCGCCTCCTCGGCGGAGGAGACCAATCAGGCGGTCAACAGCCAGCGGGACCAGCTCTCCCAGCTCGCCACCGCCATGAACGAGATGAGCGCCACCATTGCCGATGTGGCGGGTCACGCCGAAAATACCGCCCGGGATACCCAGGAAGCCACCAGCGAGGCCGGGCTGGGCAACCGTGATGTGCATGCCAGTGTCAATGGCATACAGGCACTGGCCACAGAGGTGGAACAGGCCACCCAGCAGGTCAATCAGCTCAAGGAGGGGGTAATGCAGATAAGCGAGGTGACCGCCGTCATCAGCGCCATCTCCGAACAGACCAACCTGCTGGCCCTCAACGCCGCCATCGAAGCAGCCAGGGCGGGTGAGCAGGGGCGCGGCTTTGCCGTGGTCGCCGACGAGGTACGCCAGCTGGCGAGCCGCACCCGCCAGTCCACCGAAGAGATACAGAGCACCATAGCCCAATTGCAGCAGCGGGCAGTGACCGCCGCCAGTGCCATGGATGCCAGCCGCAAGCTGGCGGAGAGCAGCGTCAGCCAGTCCGAAAAGGCAGGGCAGGATCTCTCCCTCATCGTCAACCACATCCAGCATGTGAGCGACATGGCGATCCAGATAGCCACAGCGGCGGAACAGCAGAGCGTGGTGGCCGAGGATATGAACCGCAACGTCAGTGGCATCAATGATTCGGCCCAGGAGATGTCACAATCCGCCACCTATCTGGCGAAAGAGAGCGAGCTGCTGGCAGACCTCTCCCGCAGTCTGGATGAGCGACTGGCGGTGTTCAAACTCGGCACTGCCATCGATCAGACCCTGGCACAGTGGCTGGCCCCGCTGCATCAGCAATCACATCAGGCCGAACGCCCCCGCGCGCGCCACTGAATCGTCTCGCCTTGTCGCACTCCATCCTCTGTCAGCCCGGCTGGCAGAGGATTTTTTCATGGATGAAAAATGTCGAATTTTTGCATCTTATCGACATGATGACCGACATTCGGCGTGATGAGACGATTAAATAATCCATTAAAAACATAACGTTAATTTTTAGCTCTACTCCGATGAGTCAAGCTGTAAACATTTACACTTAATTAACTAATCAAAATTGGCCATGATGATGGTGTCGCAATACGCGACACCATGACCCTTTATGTAGTCATTTGGCAAACTGGTTGAAAGGCCAGGACGCAAAGCCTCCGGTCTAAAGACATGTCGTCCAGGATAGCGGGGTTGCCACACGCAAGTGTGTATCGGGGAACTCCCCTGCCAACTTGACTGCCCACATCTATCGAACAGAGGAATGTATGGCAGCAAAAATCCAACTCAATCGCGTCGCGGCAGCGCTGGCGCTGCTGGCCAGTGGTAGCGTTCTCGCCCACGGCTACATCAGTCAGCCGGAATCGCGCAACTATCTGTGCAAGACCGGTGGCAATAGCCAGTGTGGCGCAGTGCAGTGGGAGCCCCAGAGCGTGGAGGGCCCCTCCGGCTTCCCGCAATCCGGCCCTCAGGATGGTCAGATTGCCTCGGCGGGCAGCCCGAACTGGAGTGAACTCAACGCCCAGACCAGCGATCGCTGGACCCGACGTGAAGTACAGGCAGGGCCATTCGCCATCAGCTGGACCTTCACCGCCAACCATGTCACCCGCAACTGGCGTTACTACCTCACCAAACAGGACTGGAACCCGAACCAGCCGCTGACCCGTGCCGCCTTCGATCTAACCCCTTTCTGCGTGGTGGATGGCAACATGGTACAGCCGCCCAAGCAGGTCACTCACAACTGCAACCTGCCGGAGCGCACCGGTTATCAGCTGATCCTGGGGGTGTGGGAAGTGGGGGACACCAGCAACAGCTTCTACAACCTGATCGATGCCAACTTCAAGGGCGGCACCCAGCCCCCCTTGAGCTGGAGCCAGGGGGGCACCATTTATCCCTCCACCGATCTGGCGGCCGGTGACAAGGCCAGAGCTCTGGTGTTCGACGCCAATGGCGTGCGCCCCGATCTGCAGACCGAGTTGACCATCACCACCACGGAACAGGGCCAGAAAAACAACTGGGCCCATGCCCTGGCCAGCAAGATCAATGCGGAGCAGAGCCAGATCCGCGCCGGTCAGCAGAACGCCGACAATCAGTTCAACCCCGTCTACGGCCAGAACCCTGTCTACCTCAAGGCAGGCAGCGCACTGGAACGGGTCGAGATCCAGCTCGAACAGCTGCAACCGCCGGTGGGCAACGACATCAGCGTGAGCGGTCTGGAGAGTGAATACCTGCTCGACGACGGCAAGGTGACCCTCGACTTCACCATCACTGCCCAGGGGGATCTGACTGTCACCAATACCTTGTATGACCATGGTGGTGTGGCCAGGGGGCAGTCTGCCGCCGACATCAAGGACAGCAGCCAGAGCTTCACCATGCCGCTCACCGGGCTCAGCGCAGGTCACCACCAACTGGTGATCGAGGCCAAGCCGAAGGCGGGTGGCGAAGCCCTGCAACAAACCCTGGACCTGATGCTCAAGGACTCGGCAGGTGGCGGTGACTACCAGTTCACCTTCCCGCAGGGACTCACCTCCTACACGGACGGCACCAAGGTGTTGCAGCCCAAGAACGGCAAGGTCTATCAGTGCAAGCCCTTCCCCTACCGAGGCTGGTGCAGCCAGTGGTCGGCCAGCGCCACCCAGTATGAGCCGGGTATTGGCACCAACTGGCAGGATGCCTGGATCCTGGTCAACTGATCCGCAGGCGCAGCATGATGCCATCAACAAAACGGGGAGCCACTGGCTCCCCGTTTTCTCTGGTGTTCTCTGGTGTGACAGCTCAGATCTGGAAGTCGATGGCGGGCTCGCCGCCCATGGCGCGGGCCTGAATGTCCGCCAGCGCCAGCTCAGGGTTGCAGAGCTGGATGAACTGCCAAGCGAAGTTGTGCTGGAACTGCCCCTGCTTGAGGCCGATCCAGGCGGTGTGGGGCGCAAACAGCCGGCTGCCGTCCAGCTGCACCAGTCCCTTGTCGCGCTGGGTGTCGAACGCCATGTCCGCCAGTATGCCCACCCCCATCTCCAGCTCGACATAGGTCTTGATGACGTCGGAGTCCTGCGCGGTCAGCAGGATCTGCGGGGCGATACCGGCCTCGGCAAACGCCTCATCCACCCGCGCCCGTCCGGTCAACCCGGCCTGATAGGTGATGATGGGCCAGTGTGCCAGCGCCGCCAGGGTCAGCTCCCGCTCGGCAGTGAGGGGGTGCTGCTCGGGCACCACTATGTTGTGATGCCAGCGGTAGTAGGGAAACGCCACCACCCCTTCGCTCTTGTCGAGCCGCTCGCTGCTGATGCCGATATCCACCTCGCCGGTCTGCACCAGCCGCACTATCTCCTCAGGGCTGCCCTGACGCAGCTCCAGTTGCACCAGCGGAAACTGTTCGCGAAACGCCTTCACCACCCGCGGCAGGGCGTAACGGGCCTGGGTGTGAGTGGTTGCCACCAGCAGCCTGCCGGACTCGCGGTTGGCAAAGGTGCTGGCCAGTTTGCGGATATTGTTGGCGTCATTGAGGATGCGCTCGGCGATCACCAGCAACTCCTTGCCCGGCTCTGTCATGCCGAGCAGCCGCTTGCCGTAGCGGATGAACAACTCGATCCCCAGCTCCTCTTCCAGCTCGCGGATATGGCGGCTGACCCCGGACTGGGAGGTAAACAGGGCATTGGCCACCTCGGTCAGGTTGTAATCCCGCCGTGCTGCCTCTCGAATGATTCGCAACTGCTGAAAATTCACGTCATCGCCTCCTGCGCTGACCGGCCGGTCGGGTTGGTCCCGCCGCCGTTTTTGTTATTGCCAGCCCGACCCTGTGCCGGACTGCAAGCCTGATACTGTTATCGCGATAAGAGGGTCACGCCCTGATCCTGTCGGTTGGCAAGGGTGGCGGCGAGTCGCTCTCGCCTGGATGCAAACCCTGGCCATCAAATCTGGTAGTCCGGGTAGAGCTGGGCCTGTTTGGCCACCAGCCGCACCCCCTGGCCCGGACTGAAGGCGCGGGCCGCCTCCTTGCTCAACTCGGCTTCGAAGTGTGCACCGTTTGTATCCCCATTGCCACGCAGTTCCACCCGGATGCGCGGCCCCATGGGCAGCAGTCGGGTGATGGTGGCGCGGATCCCCCCGCTTGCATCCGCAGGCACTATCTCCAGCTCGTGGGGACGCACATAGGCGATCGCAGCGCTGCCCTCCGCCAGTTGGGAGCTGATGGGCCCGCCCAACAGCTGCTCGCCGATACCGAGCCCCTGCCCGGCCACCCGACCGCGAAACAGGTTCACGCTGCCGAGGAAGCTATGCACGAAGGCGCTGGCGGGCTGGTCGTAGACCTCGGCTGGGGTGCCGATCTGCTCGACCTTGCCGGCGTTCATCAGCACCACCCGATCCGCCACCTCCAGCGCCTCCTCCTGATCGTGGGTGACGAACAGGCTGGTGACGTGCAGCTCGTCGTGCAGCTCGCGCAGCCAGCGGCGCAGCTCCTTGCGCACCTGGGCGTCGAGGGCGCCGAAGGGCTCGTCCAGCAGCAGCACCTTGGGCTGCACCGCCAGGGCGCGGGCCAGGGCCACCCGCTGGCGCTGACCGCCGGAGAGCTGGGTTGGGTAGCGATCGGCCACATGGCTGAGCTGCACCAGATCCAGCAGCTCCTTGACCCGGGCGCGGATCGCCGCCTCGGCCGGTCGCTCGCGGCGCGGCTTGACCCGCAGGCCGAATGCCACGTTCTCGAACACCGTCATGTGGCGAAACAGGGCGTAGTGCTGGAACACGAAACCCACGTTGCGCTCACGCACATCAAGGTCGGTTGCATGCTCACCGCGGATGATGACGTGGCCAGCGTCGGCCTGCTCCAGCCCGGCTATGATGCGCAGCAAGGTGGTTTTGCCACAGCCGGAGGGGCCCAGCAGCGCCACCAGCTCGCCATCGTGAAAGTCGAGGTTGATGTCGGCCAGCGCCGCGTACTGGTTGAAATGCTTGTTGAGCCCTTGAACCTGAATGCTCATAGATGCCTCTTTTCAATAATCGTTATATCGAGATCAATGGGGTATGGGGCCCGGCAGCTCGCGCAGCCGTGCCTCTCTCGCAATATCAGTGGGGCTTGTCAGGCTGCACACGTAGCCGGGCCAGCAGGGTTTCGCCCAGCAGGGTGAAGATCCCGAACAGGGCCAGCAGGCTTGCCACCGCGAAGGCGGCGCCGGTCTGGTACTCGTTGTAGAGGATCTCGATATGCAGCGGCAGTGTATTGGTCTGGCCGCGAATATGGCCGGAGACCACCGACACGGCCCCAAATTCCCCCACAGCCCGGGCGGTACAGAGCAGCAGGCCATACATCAGGCTCCAGCGGATGCCGGGCAGGGTGACACGCCAGAACATCTGCAGGCCGCTCGCCCCCAGCATGATGGCCGCCTCCTCCTCTTCCGGGCCACGGGCCTCCATCTGGGGCAGCAGCTCGCGCACCACGAAGGGCACGGTAATAAAGGTGGTGGCCAGAATGATGCCCGGGGTGGCGAAGATGACCTTGATGTCGTGCTCGCTCAGCCAGTCGCCAAACCAGCCGCGACTGCCGAACAGCAGCACCAGCATGAGCCCGGCGATCACCGGCGAGACAGAGAACGGCAGGTCGATGAGGGTGATGAGCAGCTGCCGACCGGGGAAGCGGAAACGGGCTATGGCCCAGGCCGCCGCCAGCCCGAACAGCAGGTTGAGGGGCACGGCGCAAAGCGTGACCAGGGCGGTCAAGCCCAGGGCGCTCAGGGCATCCGGCTCGCTGATGGCGTGCCAGAAGAAGGTAAGACCCGGGCTCAGCGCCTGAATGAAGACGGTGGCCAGCGGCAACAGCAGCAGAGCGGCAAACCAGCCCAGTCCAAGGGCAATGAGCAGCCATTTGACCCAGACGGGCTCACGCGTGACGGAAGGGTGGCGGGCCAGCGGGGCTGGCGCCACACCCTGGACCAGATCCAGTGTCGAGTTGGATGCGCTCATACGCGAGTCCCTCCTATGCGTGCCCAGCTCCAGGCCTGCAACTTGTTAATGAGCAATAACAAAATAAATGAGACCAGCAGCATGACCACGGCGATGGCAGAAGCGCCTGCATAGTCGTACTCCTCCAGATGACTCATGATCATCAGGGGGGCAATCTCGGAAACCATGGGCAGGTTGCCGGCGATAAAGATGACGGAGCCGTACTCCCCCACGCCACGGGCAAACGCCAGGGCAAAACCTGTGAGCAGTGCCGGGATCAAGGTCGGCCACAGCACCCGCAAAAAGGTTTGCCAGCGGTCGGCCCCCAGGCTGGCGGCGGCCTCTTCCTGTTCCGTCTCTGCCTCCCGCAGCACTGGCTGCAGGGTGCGTACCACGAAAGGCAACCCGATAAAGGTGAGGGCAATCACCACGCCGATGGGGTTGTAGGCAAGCTCTATGCCCAGTGGGGCGACCCACTGCCCGATCCAGCCGTTGGGGGCGAAGATGGCGCACAGGGCAATACCGGAGACGGCGGTGGGCATGGCGAACGGCAGATCGATCAGCGCATCCACCAGCCGGCGACCGGGGAAGGTGTAACGCACCAGCACCCAGGCGAGGATCAGGCCGAACAGGCTGTTCAGCAGCGCCGCGATGAAAGCGGCACCGAAACTCAGGCGAAAGGAGGCGAGCACCCGGGGTGAGCCGATCACCTGCCAGAATTCCCCCGCAGTAAGATTGTTCACCGCGAACAACACCAGCGCCGAGAGCGGCAGCAGTACCAGGATACCGAGATAGAGCAGGCTGAAGCCGAGGGTCGGACCAAAGCCTGGCAAGACGGAATAAGAACCAAATCGCATAACGCTTCCGTTTGTTATGAAAAACATTCGATACAGCGATTCTGCGCACGCCTGTTTGAGACAACAAACACCAATAACGCCTTTGCTAAGCACTTTTTTATCTAACCAGGGCGGCACTGGTTTTTAGCGCCATAAAATGAAAAAAAGGTCTTTTATATAAATAAAAGACCTAAAAAAATGGAGCGTCGTGCAATGTACCAAGCAATCAAAATCAGGCTGTTGTCATGTCGGGTGCTCTCTCTCCTTCTCTGCAAATTGAACGGGTATTGGCAACCCTTTCACCGAAAACTGAGGGCCGCGCGTCGCTCCCACGCAGCAGGCGCAGGCTCGACCACCATCTCGGCCCGGCGATAGAGGGTGCCGAGCAGGTTGAGCCCCAGGCTCCACTCCCCATGACCGGACTGGGCATTGATATGGCCCACCTCACCGGCATCGAACAGCGGCACCTGCCACTGGCGACTCCAGTATTCGGCTCGCTCGAAACTGAGCCAGGGATCGTTACGACTGGCGATCAGCTGGGCCGATACCTTGGGCGAACCGGCCAGCGCCTCATCCACTATGCCGAAATGGGCAGGATCGGCTGGCGCCACGATAAACAGCGAGGCCACCTTGTCGGGCTGCTGACGCGCCGCCGTGATGGCCGCCAGGGCGCCAAAGGAGTGGGCCACCAGATGGGCCCGGCCGCGCCGGCTGCGCAGCTTGCTCGCCAGCTTGGCGCTCCAGACCGTCAGGTCCGGCTTGTCCCACGGCAGGCCAACCATGCGCTGCCAGTGGGGGAAATATTGATGCCAGCGGCTCTGCCAATGATCCGGCCCACTGTTGTGCAGACCGGGAACCAGGAGGATCTTGTTCATCTTGGTGCTCCTATCAGCTGGCACAGGGGCCAGTGCGGGGTGAACATGCCACAAGGAAGCAGGGGGCCTTAGCCGCCCGGCTGGTAAATCTGGTCAAACAGCCCGCCTTGGGCGAAGTGCTTCTGCTGGGCCTTGTCCCAGTCCCCTTCCAGATCCTTGACGGTAAACAGGGTCAGTTGCGGGAACTGGGCTGCCGTCTCCTTCTGGATTGCAGGATTGCTGGGGCGGTAGTGATACTTGGCGATGATGCGCTGCCCCTCGTCCGAGTAGAGATACTCAAGGTACCCCTTGGCGACAGCCTCGGTGCCATGCTTCCTGGCCACCTTGTCGACCACGGCCACCGGAGGCTCCGCCAGGATGGAGACGGACGGCACCACTAGTTCAAACTTGTCGCTGTTGCCCGCCTGACCCAGCACCAGCAGGGCTTCGTTTTCCCACGCCAGCAAGACATCGCCGAGACCACGCTCGATAAAGCTGGTGGTGGCACCACGGGCCCCTGAATCCAGCACCTTGACGTTCTTGAACAGATCGCCGACGAACTGTTTGGCCCCCTCCTCACTGCCGCTTTTCTTCAGGGCATAGCCCCAGGCCGCCAGGTAGTTCCAGCGCGCCCCGCCGGAGGTCTTGGGGTTGGGGGTGACGATGGCCACATCCTTGCGCACCAGATCGCCCCAATCCTTGATCTGCTTGGGATTGTCCTTGCGCACCAGGAAGACGATGGTGGAGGTGTAGGGGGACGCGTTGTTGGCAAGGCGACTCTGCCAGTCGGCGGCGATAAGCCCCTCCTTGGCGATGGCATCGACGTCATAGGCCAGCGCCAGCGACACCAGATCCGCCTCCAGCCCATCCACCACGGCCCGCGCCTGCTTGCCGGAACCACCGTGAGACTGGCTCACCACCACATCGTCACCCGTCTTCGCTTTCCACTCTTTGGCAAAGGCGGCGTTGTACTCCTGAAACAGCTCGCGGGTCGGATCGTAGGAGACGTTGAGCAGACGTATCTCGGCGGCATTGGCCTGACCGAAGGCCAGCAGGGAGAGCAGGGTGAGGGCTGTCATTCGTAGTTTCATGGTGATACTCCATATCCTTGGGTTGAATGCAGCATGCCGCGGGCTTGTTATGCCGAGAACCAAGAAATAACGCTTTGCTTATCTCTTTTGCTCATATCAATCCGCAGCACGGTGCCACTCGCACACTCTGTGAGCCATGCCTCTCTGCCCCGGTACAGCCTGTGCCATCATGGGTTCAAGGTAATCACACAGCGAAAAGGAAGTCGTTATGTGGATCAATGCAGACCCCGTCAATGGCGCCCTGGTGTCGCTGGCCATCGGCCTCATCATAGGACTGGAGCGTGGCTGGCAGGTGCGCCAGCTGGGGGACAACCAGCGCATCGCCGGGATGCGAACCTATGGCCTCATCGGCTTGCTCGGCGGCGTCTGCGCCCTGCTGTTGCCGACCCTGGGCCCCTGGCTGCCGCTGCTCGGTCTGCTGGCGGTGGTCATGGGCTGCGGCCTCTCGGTCTGGCTGGCCCAGCGCTGGCAAGGGGAGTTCGGCCTCACCAGCTCGGTGGCCATGCTGCTCACTTATCTGCTGGGGCTGATGTCCGTGCTGCTGAGCCCGAGCGAAGCGGTGGCCTGCGCCGTGCTGGCCGCTCTCTTGATGGGGCTCAAGGGCAAGATCCAGCAAGGGATGCTGTTTCTGAGCGAAACCGAATTTCACGCCACCCTGCGCTTTCTGCTTATCTCCCTGGTGCTGCTGCCGGTGCTGCCCAACGAGGAGATGGGGCCCCTCGATGCCTTCAACCCCTTCAAGATCTGGCTGATGGTGGTGGTGATCGCCGGCATCTCGTTTTGTGGTCACTTCGCGGTGCGTCTGCTCGGCACCCGCGCCGGGCTGGTGCTCACCAGCATGCTGGCGGGGCTCGCCTCCTCCACCGCTCTCACCTTGCAGTTTGCCCGCCTCAACAAGGAGCAGGGCGGGCTGGAACGGCTGCTGGCCACCGGCATACTGCTGGCGGGAGCCACCATGTGGGTGCGGCTGCTGGTGCTGGTATTGCTGATCCACAAGGAGCTGGCGATGCGCCTCGCCGCTCCCCTGCTGCTGCTGGCAGTCATTGTCTACGGCTTTGCATTCTGGTTCTGGCGCCAGCGGGAAGCGCTGACCGACGGGCCAGTGCAGCCCAGAACCAGCAATCCGCTGGATCTCGCCACCGCCATCAAGTTCGGCCTGCTGCTGGCGCTGATAGGTTTCATGGCAACACTGTTGCAAAGCCGGGTGGGTGACTCGGGTGTCTATCTGCTGGCACTGGTGTCGGGGATCACGGACGTGGACGCCATTACCCTGTCGCTCTCCCAGCTCTCCCACAAGGAGCTGGGGCTGGAGGTCGCGGCCCGGGGCATACTGCTGGCGGGGCTGGTCAACTCGCTGGTGAAAGGCGTGTTGGCACTGGGTATTGGCGGGCGCCGGCTGGGACTCATGGTGCTGCTGCCCTATCTAGTTTCTGCCCTGCTGATCCTGCCGCTCATCTGGCCAAGCGCCTGATCTTGCAGCAAGTGACAGCCTGACGCTGCAAGACGGGTGGCGTATACTGGCTCCTCTTGGCACATGAGGAGAGACGAGCATGGCAAGCGACTGGGACAAGATACTGGCGGGCGGCGCCCTGGATAGCCAGAGCGAGGAGATAGCGGATGACAGGATCCGGGGTCAGGCGCTGCTGGCACAACTCAATGCGTCATCCGCTGGGGATCACCCCTTGCGCCAGCGCCTGTGCGGCGAGCTGTTCGGCCACTGTCCCGCTTCCAGCTGGATAAGCACTCCTTTCACTTGTGAATTTGGCCGCAATATCCACATAGGCGAGCAGACCTTCTTCAACTTCAACGTCACCATTCTCGATGTGGGTGAAGTGCATATCGGCAACCATGTGCTGCTGGCCCCCAACGTGCAGATCTACACGGCCACCCACAGCATGGATTACCTGGAGCGCCGCAACTGGACCGCTTACAACAAGCCGGTACACATAGGCGATGACTGCTGGATTGGCGGCGGCGCCATCATCTGCCCCGGTGTCACCATAGGGGCGCGTTCCATCATAGGGGCTGGCGCCGTTGTGACTCGCGACATCCCCGCCGACTCGGTGGCGGTGGGCAACCCCGCTCGCGTGATCCGCAGTCTGAGCCCTGACGCCCCCCGTGGCTGGGAGCTGGCACTGTGATCTGGCTCGCCCTGTTTCCACTGCTCTGGACCGCCTGGCTTGGCCTTGTTGACGCCAACTGGTGGCCGCTCGCCATCCTCACCACCATGAGTCTGCTGACGGTACTGGCCTACGCCCACGACAAGCGGCAGGCCATTCGCGGCGGCTGGCGCATCCCCGAATCCCGCCTCCATCTGCTGGAGCTGTGCGGTGGCTGGCCCGGGGCGCTGGTCGCCCGTCACTGGCTGCGCCACAAGACCCAGAAGGGCAGCTACCGGCTGGTGTTCTGGTTTATCGTGCTTCTGCACCTCACCCTGTGGGGACTCTGGCTAGGACGCCCCCTCTGGCAGGGGGTCTGAGGCGCCACTACCACAAACGTGGCCGGCATCAAGTCCCGGACAGGAACGAGGCCATCAATGGCATGATCCCGGGTATCTCCGGGCTCATGCTCACCACCAGAGCGGGCATTGCGGCTCCTCACCGGGTATGAGACAACAGGGCCATTTCTCGCATATTTATCGACAAGGAGTCACTCATGACCATGTGGACAGGCATAGTCCTGATCGTCTTTATCAGCATGCTGTTCGGCTATCTCACCAAACGAGCACGCTACCAGCTGGGAGATGCCCGCATCACTGACCGCCTCGGCAAGCAGGATGTGATCATCAACAAGTTGCAGGAGCGTATTGCCAACCTGGAAGCCATCGTCATCGAAGAGGAGAAGCGTCGCCCCTTCAGGGACCTCTGATCCGGCGACCTCGGCGGCAAACCGGCCAGCCTGGCGCTGCAAGGGTTTGCCGCTTCTCCCGCAATCCTTACCCTCCCCCGTATAGCCCCAAAAACTAAATTCACAGCAGGATCAGGACCCTGTCTTAGATTGCTGCATTTTTCGCCAAACTGGCTCAATCCCTGCTCTGTCATTGTCATCAGCCGTACCGGAGAGTGACATCATGATCAGCACCCTGCTTCCCATCGCCTCGATAGCCCTCAAGCTGGGCAGCTATCTGCTGAGCAGCAACGCCAAAGCCCAGCCCGAACCTGAGCCGGTACAGGAAGAACGCCTGCCCCCCACAGTCCAGAGCCTGTTCCAGCGGCTGGGGGTCAAGGATGCCGACAGCGAGCAGAACCGCCCCGCCATCAACCAGTTTATGAGCGAGCTGATGCAGACCCTGGGGCAGGAGAACAATGGCCAGTCCCTGCCCGAGGCCATAGACACAGCCCGCAACCAGCTCGCCAACGGCACCCAGAGCACCCGCTTGGATGCCCTGCAAAGCAGACTCGATACCCTCAAAGGCACACTGGGCAGCAGCGACCTCAATCTGGATCAACTGCTCGGCGCCTTCAAGCAGACCCTGCCCAATGGCAAGGGAGAGAAAATTGGTCAACTGTTTAATCTCAGTCTTTGATGAAGGATGAAGAGTTGTTGGTAGTAAAGAAGCCGCTATTTTTGCTGCTTTCTTGTCGCCTAGCTGTGTCTTATGGGGAGTTTTTGAATTTTGTTGGTCCTGAACACTATTTTTGGTTGATTTTTGCGGTTTTTACGTAAATTATTGCCATTGGTAGTTTTGGAGGCGGATAATGCTTATACAATTCAAAGTCACTAACTTTGGTTCCATTAGAGACGAACTCACACTTAGTATGGTGGCCAACGCTGAGAAAGAAATTGGTGGCCCGTTAGTTAAAACGTTTTCCCCTGGGGCTCCAGCAACAAAAGATTTGTTAAGAACAGCTGCTATCTATGGGCCGAATGCTTCTGGTAAAAGTCATTGTATATATGCAATGGCCCAGATGAGGAATATTATAATTCGCTCAGCAAGAACCCAAGAGGGTGATGAACTTCCATATAATCCATATCTTTTTTCTAAAGATAGTAAAGAGGAAGATACTGAATTTGATATTGAGTTTGTTACCCAAGGCATCAGATACCAATATGGTTTCTCATATAACAAAAATAGAATTGTTGATGAATGGTTATTTGCATATCCAAAAGGTAGAGCACAGAAATGGATTATGCGATATGTAGATGAGTCTGGTGAAAGCGCTTATGAGAGAAGTGACTTTTTATCAGGGTCTAAAAAATTATGGGAGACAGCGACAAGAAATAATGCGCTATTCTTATCTACAGCTGTCCAATTAAAATCAGAAGCATTGAAGCCAGTTCTTGACTGGTTTAGACATACATTAAGAGTAGTTAGCGTAAATGGTGTTGGTGAGTCTTTTTCACTTGAGCAAATATCACAAATAAAAACAAAGCAGAATATATTGAAATTCATGAAGTCTGCAGACTTTAGTATCAGTGACTTTGTTGTTGAAGAAAGAGAAGATATCCCTGATGATATACTTAAAAAGTATGATACAGATAAAGAGGATGTTAAGTTTGTTGACTTTAAAACTGTGCATAAAATGGATGATGGTGATATAGCAGAGCTAGATTATGAGCAAGAGTCTGATGGGACACAACGTATTTTCCAGTTGTCAGGGCCATGGATTGATACTTTAGAAAATGGTTATGTATTAATTATTGATGAATTGAGTCTTCATCTTCATCCGTCACTATCATCGTTTCTAGTCAAGCTATTCTATAGCAGGGCAAATAAAAATCACGCACAGCTGATTTTTACTACTCATGAGGTATCTCTTCTTTCTGATGAGTTAATGCGCAGAGATCAAATTTGGTTAATGAAGCGGACATCTGGAAAAGGATCAGTACTAGAGCCATTGTCAGACTTTTCCGCTAGAAAAGATGAGAATATAAGGAAAAGATATCTTGATGGTCGGTATGGTGCCGTACCGATGGTAAATGTTTCCAGTATGCTTGAAGCTTGGGATGCTGCTCCCTCTCTGAATGAGAAAGAGGGTTAATTTATGGCGAGAAAAGAAAGGAGGGCTAATGGAAATATATTTTCTAGAGCAAAATCAAAAAGAGAGTCATATGATAAAGTTCTGATTGTATGTGAGGATACAAAATCAGCCAAATATTATTTGGAGGGTTTCGTTCTGGATATAGGTTTAAGTAGTGCCAATGTCAAGGTTGTATCTGGCTCTGGTTCGGCACCAATCAATGTAGTTGATACTGCTATATCTTGCTCTGAGCCTGTAGGGGAAGATATTTATGATCAGGTGTATTGTGTGATAGACCGAGATCATCATGAGTCATTTGATCGAGCAATTGATAAAATAACTCGTCACATGTCTCTTCGGAAAACAAAATCAAAATTTTATCTCATAGTGAGTTATCCTTCATTTGAGATTTGGGTACTATATCATGGTCGTTACACCAGTGCCCATTTTGAGTATTGTGATGATGTAATCCGAGAGATAAAAAAACACTACATTAATGATTATGACAAATCAGATAGGGACATCTATGATAGAACTAAATCAGACATTAGTAATGCAATTTCTAACTCAAAGCGGTCTATGAAAAGGGTCGGCGATGAAGGAGGGGTTAATCCCTCTACAAATATGCATACACTGATCGAGCAGCTGAAATACATACTAAATCCGATATCTGCTTAAATTAGATAATGAACACACAGAAATAAATCCCACCTTCATCAAGAACAATATGGCTGTATTAACTTAATGTAAAACGGCAACCTCGGGTTGCCGTTTTGCTTTCTTCTTCGAATGACAAGCCGATGGGGTTAACCCGCCCGTTTGGCCAGCCACTGTTCGGCGGCGGTGAGGGCCGCATCCACCAGCTCGCGGGCGACGCCGCCTTTGGCAACCCGCTTGGCCAGCGTCGCTTCCAGCTCCAGGTTGGGATAGACATCCTCGCCGATGACGGGGCTGAAGCGCTGGAACTCGGGCAAAGAGAGATCTTCCAGCGGCTTCTTCACCTCAAGCGCATAGACCACTGTCTCGCCGACGATATGGTGCGCCTCACGGAAGGGTATCCCTTTGGCCACCAGATAGTCCGCCAGCTCGGTGGCATTGGCGTAGCCGCCCTGGGCCGCCGCCTTGGTGTGCTCGACGTTCACCTTCAGGTCGATCAGCACCAACGCAGCCATGTCGAGGCAGTCGTGCCAGGTGTCGAGGGCATCGAACAGCCCTTCCTTGTCTTCCTGCATGTCCTTGTTGTAGGCCAGCGGCAGCGCCTTCAGGCTCATCAGCATGCCCATCTGGGCGCCGACCACCCGCCCTGTCTTGCCACGAATGAGCTCAAGCGCATCCGGGTTCTTCTTCTGCGGCATCAGGGAGGAACCCGAGGTGACTGCATCGGAGAGCTCGACAAAGCCCGCCTCGCCGGTGTTGTAGAAGATGAGGTCTTCGGCAAAACGCGACAGGTGGGTCATGGAGAGGGACGCCACGTGCATCAGCTCCACCACGTGATCCCTGTCCGACACCGAATCCAGGCTGTTGCGGGTCGCGCCGCCAAAGCCCATGTCCAGTGCCAGCGCTTCACGGTCGATGGCATAGGCGGTACCCGCCAGGGCGCCGCAGCCGAGCGGGCTGGTGTCGAGCCGCTTCAGGGCATCCTGCAGACGGGAATAGTCCCGCTCCAGCATCTCCACATAGGCCAGCGCCCAGTGGGCGAAGGTGACCGGCTGGGCGCGCTGCAAGTGGGTGTAGCCCGGCAGCACGGCAGCCTGATTGGCACGGGCAGAGGCGACCAGCCCGGCTTGCAGGGCACTGATGGAACCGAGCAGCAGCTCGCCCTGCGCCTTGCACCAGAGTTTCAGGTCGGTGGCGACCTGATCGTTGCGCGAGCGGCCGGTGTGCAGCTTCTTCCCAAGATCGCCGACGGCGGCAATGAGCTGACTTTCGACCCAGGAGTGAATGTCTTCGGCATCGGAATTGAGGATCTGGTGGGGATCCTGCTGCACCGAGGCGAGCAGCACTTCCATCGCCTGTTGCAGCTTTCCTTGCTCGTCGGCGGTCAATACGCCCACTTTCACCAGCGCCTTGGCCCAGGCCATGGAGCCCTGGATATCCTGCTCCGCCAGCCGGTAATCGAACCGTAGCGAATCGTTGAACTGCTTGAACCTGCTATCGGCTCCCTGACTGAAGCGTCCACCCCAAAGTGCCATACTACTCTCCTTGAATGCGTTGTCGGCGGCGTCTGGCGCCGTCGAGCTTGAAATCGTGCCCTGTTTTTCTGCGAGCCTGTTATCTCACAGAAGCGGCCGAGGTGCTGCCGCTCTGCTCACGCCCCGCCATATGGGAGGACTGATAAAAGAGGGGGCCATGCCCCCTCACCAGTATCAGCGGATTGGCGTCAGCTTAGCCGTGGGTGTGGTCACCACCGATCGCCTGATGCTGCTCCTTCATGGCGCGGATCCGGCTGGCCAGGGTGTAGAGACGGATAAAGCCTTCCGCATGGCTCTGGTCGTACACCTCGTCGGCGCCGAAGGTGGCGAAGTCTTCGGAGTAGAGGCTGTTCGGCGACTTCTTCTGCACCGCAGTGACCTGACCCTTGTACATCTTCAGAATGACTTCACCGTCGAGATCCTCGGCGATGGCATTGGCGGAGGCGACAATGGCCTTGCACAGCGGAGTGAACCAGCGACCGTCATAGACCAGGTGAGAGAACTCGGCACCCAGCTTTTCCCGCCAGGCGCGAGTCGGTCTGTCCAGTACCAGCTCTTCCACCGCGCGCAGTGCCGCCACCATGACGGTGCCGCCCGGAGTTTCGTAGCAGCCACGGGACTTCATGCCCACCATGCGGTTTTCGGTGATGTCGATCCGGCCCACGCCGTGCTTGCCGGCACGCTCGTTCAGGGTGGTCAGGATCTGGTGCGGGCTCAGCGGCTGGTCGTCCACGGCAACCACTTCGCCTTTGGCGACGGTCAGCTTGACGTATTCCGGCTCGTTCGGTGCCTGCTCGGCAGAGACGGTCCACTGCCAGACCGCTTCGGACGGCTCGTTCCAGGTGCTCTCCAGCTCGCCACCCTCGGTGGAGATGTGCCAGGCGTTGGCATCACGGCTGTAGATCTTCTTCAGAGTCGCCTTGCAGGGAATGTCGCGGGCTTCCAGATAGGCCAGCAGATCTTCCCGGGAGCGCATGTCCCACAGACGCCACGGGGCGATCACTTTCAACTGGGGTGCCAGGGCAGCCACGGCACCTTCGAAACGCACCTGATCGTTGCCCTTGCCGGTACAGCCGTGGGAGATGGCATCGGCGCCTTCCGCCAGCGCTGCTTCCACCATCGCCTTGGCAATGATGGGACGGGCCATCGAGGTGCCAAGCAGGTAGGTGCCTTCATAGACGGCGCCGGTTTTCAGGGTCGGATAGACGTACTCTTTGACGAACTCTTCCCGCAGATCCTTGACGATGCATTTGACCGCGCCGGAAGCGATGGCCTTCTGCTCTATCCCTTCCAGATCGTCACGCTCCTGACCCACGTCGGCGACGAAGGCGATGATTTCGGCATCGTAGTGCTCTTTGAGCCAGGGAATGATGGCCGAGGTATCCAGTCCGCCCGAGTAAGCCAGTACGATCTTGTTGATTCCGCTCATTTTACTTCTCTCCATGATGATTCGATAAGGTGTTGTAATTCAGGGTCGGTGGTCGCGTTGCTTATTCCGCTACTTGTTGCCAAGCAGGGTCAGCAGCACGGCGTTCTGGATATGCATCCGGTTCTCTGCCTCATCCATGATGAGGGAAGCAGGCCCGTCCATGACGTCGGAAGTGATCTCCAGCTCCCGGTGCGCCGGCTGGCAATGCAGCACGTGCTGGATGCCGGTGCGCTCAAGCAGGGCCTGGTTGATCTGATAAGGCATGAAGATATCTTTTACCTGCTCCATTGGTGTGTTGTCACCCATGGAGACCCAGGTATCGGTATAAACCACGTCAAACCCTTCAATGTCGCCCACGTCATCGCTGATGTGAATGGTGGCGCCGGAATCGGCCGCCAGCGCCTGGGCCTGCAGGAAGATCTGGGTATCCGGGCCATAGCCTTTCGGGCAGATCAGGGTCACGTCTGTACCCAGAGTGGCCCCCAGCAACAGCAGAGAGTGGCTGACGTTGTTGCCATCGCCGAGGTAGGCAAGCTTCACCTTCGACAGATCGTCGTAATGCTCGGCAATGGTCATAAAGTCGGCCAGCCCCTGACAGGGGTGGTAAAGATTACACAGGCTGTTGACCACGGGCACAGAGCCGTAGGCTTGCAGGTCAACCAGGGTCTGGTGATCGAATACCCGCGCCACTATGGCGTCACACCAGCGGGACAGGTTGGTGGCGAAATCCTTCACCGATTCCCGCTTGCCCAGGGCACCGTTCTGTTGATCCAGATAGACGCTATGGCCGCCCAGTTTGGCGATGCCGATGTCGAAGGTCACCCGGGTACGCAACGAGGGCTTCTCGAACAGGGTAACCACACTCTTGCCCGCCAGTGCCTGGCTGTACTTCTTCGGGTCGGCCTTGACCGCTTTCCCCAGCGCTATCAGCGCCTCGATTTGAGCCTTGCTCAGATCGCTATCTTTCAGAAGATGTTGCATCGGAGGTTCCTTTTTCCAGCCAGGGTTAGAGGGTGACTTGGGTGCCGACGGCACCGCCAGCCAGCAGCTTGAGCAGTTGATCCGGGTAACGCCAGCTGGCGACACAGACCGGCTTGCCGAGGGTCTCGGCGGCGTGCAAGGCGGCTTTCACCTTGACCGCCATGCCATCGCTGATCACGCCCTTCTCCATCAGATCCAGTGCGGTTGCCTTGTTCAGCTGCGGCACCAGCTTGCCCTTGCCATCCAGGATGCCGCTCACGTCCGACAGCATCACCAGATCGGCGCCGAGCGCCTCGGCGATGGCGGTGGCAGCCTGATCCGCGTTGACGTTCATCAGCTGGCCGTCGGCCGTGATGCCGATGGAGCTCACCACGGGCAGGAACCCCTGCCCCAGAATACCGGTCACCAGCGCCGGGTTGCCCGGCTGGCAATCACCGACCGCACCGAGATCCGGATCGAGCTGGGTCACCTGGCACAGACCGCCATCGGCGAGGCACAGACCCACTGCCGGAATACCGGTGGCGATGGCCTTGGCCATCATCTGCTTGTTGGCCGTCCCGGCCAGCGCACCCGCAATGAAGGGGATCTGCTCGAACGGGGTGACCCGCAGGCCGTTCTTCTTGGTGGAACTCAGGCCCAATCCCTTGAGCAGGTCATCCACCAGACAGCCGCCACCGTGCACCAGCACCAGGGGTCTGTGTTGCTCATCCAGAAACGTTTTGAGGGTGCCGAACAGGGCGGTCAGCGCCTCGTCGTTCTCGATCAGGGCCCCACCCAACTTGATAACCAGTGTCTGCTTGTCCATATCTCTCAATCCTTTCTTAAATCAGGCCGGTGGCCGGGTCAAAACCGAATTTAATATTTATGCATTGCATTGCCTGGGAGGCGGCGCCCTTGAGCAAGTTGTCGATGGCAGAGACCACCACCAGCATATTGCCCTGCTGCTGCCAGGCGATATCGCAGTAGGGAGTGCTTGCCACGCCACGGATGGAGGGCATCTGGCCGGTGAGGCGCACCAGGGGTTTTCCTTCGTAGGCCTTGAGGAATGCCTGATCCACCTGGGTCGGCGTCACGCCATCCGCCAGCTGCACATAAATGGTGGCCAGGATGCCGCGCACATAGTTGCCAAGGTGGGGCTGGAACAACACCTCCTTGCCCAGGTGGTGGCTGATCTCCGGCTGATGCCTGTGGTTGAAGGTGCCGTAGGGGCTCAGGCTCACTTCGCAAAAACTGGTATTGATGGCCGCCTTGCGACCGGCCCCGGAGACGCCGGATACCGCATTGATGATGGGCTGCCACCCCTCGGCAATCAGACCGGCCTGTTGCAGCGGTTTGAGGGCGCACAGAGAAGCAGTCGGGTAGCAACCTGGCACAGCAATCAGCTGGGCGGCGGCAATGGCATCGCTGTTCCATTCCGCCAGACCGTAGGCGGCCTGCTCCAGCAACTGCTCGTTCTCGTGGGTGAAGCCGTAGAAGGAAGAGTAGAATTGCTGGTCCTTGACCCGGAAGGCGCCGGAGAGATCGAACACCGGCAGCCCCTTGGCCAGGAACTTGGGTGCGAGCTCGGCACTCACCTCATGGGCGGTCGCCAGCAACACCAGGTCGGCCTGGGTCAGGATCCGGGTCATGCCATCTTCATCCAGCGGCAGCAGCGGCTGATCCAGCGCGCCGACCCACTGGGGATGCAGAGAAGAGAAGCGTTTGTGGGCATCCTGGCTGCCGGCGGAAACATAGAGACCGAACAGCTTGAGTTGAGGATGGTTCTGGACCAGTGCGGCCAGTTCGGCTCCCGCGTAGCCACTGGCACCGACGATAACGGTGTTAAGCATTTTTGAGTATTCCAAGTCAGAGTTCGAAATTCACAGCATGGCGCTGCAGACAGTGCAAGGGGTGAGGAACCGCCCCTTCAATGCAACGAGTGCGGAGGGGCAATTCAGGCGGGGTTGTGTCGTCGGTTATAGATCAGGTGACAGAACATTAACTTTCCCTTACAACTAGAAGCCTTGTTGATGAGCCACGAATTCAGGCAAACTCACAGAATATTCATGCACTCACTTTGCATTTGTATTTTCTAACAGAAACGTTCCGGGGACGCAAGGAGCAGCTGATGGCCAATCTGGATTTTTTTGCACTTTATAAGAATATTATTGCGATTCCCTCTATTAGCAGCACAGATCCGCACTGGGATCAGAGCAATGAGGCGGTGATCCGGCTGCTGGCCGACTGGTTCGGCCAACTCGGCTTTCAGTGTGAAGTGACGGCGCTGCCGGAGCTGCCCGGCAAGTTCAATCTGGTGGCCACCATAGGCCAGGGAGAAGGCGGCCTGCTGCTGGCGGGCCACACGGACACAGTGCCGTTCGATGAAGGGGGCTGGAGCAAGGATCCCTTCAAGGTGACCGAAGAGGGCAACCGCCTGTACGGCCTCGGCACCATCGACATGAAGGGCTTCTTCGCCTTCATAGTGGAAGCGCTCAAAGAGATCGACCTCACCACTCTCACCAAGCCGCTGCGCATTCTGGCCACCGCCGATGAAGAGACCACAATGGCGGGGGCACGCGCCATCGCCGCCGCGGCCGAGATCAAGCCAGACTATGCGGTGATCGGCGAACCGACCGGGTTGGTGCCCGTGGTGGCCCACAAGGGCCACATGTCGGAAGCGATCCGCATTACTGGCAAGAGCGGTCACAGCTCGGATCCCGCCAACGGCGTCAATGCACTGGAGATCATGCATCAGGCCATGGGGCGGGTGCTGCGCCTGCAACTGCGTCTGGAAGAGACCTATGCCGACTACCGGTTCGCGGTGCCGCAACCCACGCTGAATCTGGGATACATACATGGGGGAGACAGCCCGAACCGCATCTGCGGCTGCTGCGAGCTGCACATCGACATGCGTCCCACCCCGCAAGTGGGGCCGGACGAGCTGATGGGCATGCTCAAAGAGGCGCTCGCGCCCATAGAAGTTCACCAGCCAGGCTGCCTGCACCTGCAACACCTGCACGAGCCCATTCCCGCCTATGCCTGCGCGGACGACTCAGTGCTGGTGCGCGAGGCGGAGCAGGCGAGCGGACACAAAGCGGAATCGGTGAACTACTGCACCGAAGCGCCCTTTATCCAGCAGTTGGGATGCCAGACGATAGTGATGGGCCCTGGCCACATAGCCCAGGCCCACCAGCCGGACGAATACCTGGATCTGTCGTTCGTCAAACCCACCACGGCAGTGCTCCAACACCTGATCCGCCGCTTCTGCCTGTAAGCCATAGGGTATGTAAGTAAGTTACTGACAGTCTGCCCGGGACAGGTGAAGGAAATACATGTTCTGAATCGGCCTGTTATTTGACCTTGCGCAGACAATCTGGGTAGATTGTCACCCTAAGATGACGGAGCATATGTTGTAATCACACAACAATAAGTGAGGCTGTCTCTCACCTCGGATGGAGAGAGACACCAACCAGATAAGGATGTGGAATGAACGAAAAGTACGCCGCTCTACGCGCCAACGTAGGCATGCTGGGTCAACTGCTGGGCAAGTCCATCAAGGATCATCAGGGACAAGCCTTCCTCGACAAGATCGAAACCATTCGCCAGTTGGCCAAGTCCTCCCGCAAAGGCAATGAGGCAGACCGGGAACGTCTGCTCGAAACCCTGCGCACCCTGAGCGATGACGAGCTGTTGCCGGTGGCCCGCGCCTTCAGCCAGTTTCTCAACCTGGCCAACGTGGCCGAACAGTTCCACACCATCTCCCGCCGCTGCGAAGAGCAGGTCTGCACGCCGGATCCGCTGGAGCAGATGTTCGCCAAACTCAAGGCATCCAACCTGTCGCAGGAGGCCATCATCCAGGCCGTGCGCGAGCTGGATATCGATCTGGTGCTGACCGCTCACCCGACCGAGGTGACCCGTCGAACCCTGATCCACAAACACGTGCAGCTCAACGACTGCCTGGAAGCGCTGGAACTCTCCGATCTGCTGCCCCGCGAGCGGGACAAGATCCTCAATCGCATCGAACAGCTGGTCAATCAGGCCTGGCACACCAACGAGATCCGCGAGCAGCGCCCGACACCGGTAGACGAAGCCAAGTGGGGCTTTGCCGTGGTGGAAAACAGCCTCTGGCCGGCCATTCCCGAATTCATGCGCAATCTGGACGAGCGTCTGCAACAGCACCTGGGTGTGCGGCTGCCGCTGGATGCCGCGCCGGTCAAGTTCACCTCCTGGATGGGCGGTGACCGCGACGGCAACCCCTTCGTTACGGCCAAGGTGACCGCAGAGGTACTGGAACTGGGCCGCTGGATGGCAGTGAGCCTCTTCTACAAGGACATCAAGGAGCTCACCTCCGAGCTCTCCATGTCCGACTGCACCGACGCCGTACGCGAGCGAGTGGGCGATCACCCCGAGCCCTATCGCGCTCTGGTGCGCGAGCTGCGTGAAGCGCTGCGCGAGACCCAGGAATACCTCACCGCCAAGGTGCAGGGTCAGGTGAGCGAGAGCCGCGACCTGATCACCACCACAGCCCAGCTGCGCGAGCCGCTGGAGCTCTGCTACCACTCAATGCACGCCTGCGGCATGGGCAACATCGCCGACGGCATGCTGCTGGACGTGCTGCGCAAGCTGGCCTGTTTCGGCATCCATCTGGTCAAGCTGGACATACGTCAGGATGGCGAGCGCCACGGTCAGGTCTTCTCCGAGCTGACCCGTTATCTCGGCATGGGCGACTACGCAGAGTGGAGCGAAGACGATAAGCAGGCTTTCCTGCTCAATGAGCTCAACTCCCGCCGCCCCCTGATCCCGACTGACTGGGAGCCGAGCGACGAGACCCGCGAGACCATAGACACCTGCCGGGTGATCGCCCAACACGACCCGGATGCGTTCGGCATCTACATTATCTCCATGGCGGGCGCCCCGTCCGATGTACTGGCGGTACAGCTGCTGCTCAAAGAAGCCGGTTGCAAGTTCCGCATGCCGGTCGCCCCCCTGTTCGAAACCCAGGAAGACCTGATGGCGGGCACCGCCGTGATGGAGCGCCTGTTGTCGGTGGACTGGTATCGCGGTTATATCCAGGGTCGCCAGTACGTGATGATCGGCTACTCGGATTCCGCCAAGGATGCGGGCATGATGGCCGCAGGCTGGGCCCAGTACGCTGCCATGGAATCTCTGGTGGCACTGGCCGAAGCCAGCAATCTGCGCCTGACCCTGTTCCATGGCCGTGGCGGCACCGTCGGCCGTGGCGGCGCCCCCGCCCATCAGGCGATCCTGTCCCAACCGCCAGGATCCCTGCGCGGTGGGCTGCGAGTGACCGAACAGGGCGAGATGATCCGCTTCAAGTTCGGTCTGCCGAAAGTCGCCATTCACAGCCTGAACCTCTACACCAGCGCCGTGCTGGAAGGGAACCTGCTGCCGCCGCCCAAGCCGAAAGAGAGCTGGCGCGCCGTGATGGAACAACTTGCCACCGTCTCCTGCGATCACTACCGCAGCATAGTGCGCGGTCATCCGGACTTCGTGCCCTACTTCCGCGCCGCCACCCCTGAAATGGAACTTGGCAAGCTGCCGCTCGGCTCACGCCCGGCCAAGCGCAAGCCCAACGGCGGCGTCGAGAGTCTGCGCGCCATCCCCTGGATCTTCGCCTGGACCCAGAACCGGCTGATGTTGCCGGCCTGGCTTGGCGCCCACAAGGGGCTGGAGCATGCCATCACGGACGGTCAGAAGAGCGTGCTGGAAGAGATGAGCCGCCAGTGGCCCTTCTTCCGCACCCGCCTCGAGATGCTGGAGATGGTGTTCCTCAAGGCCGACCTCTGGCTCGCCGAGTACTACGACACCCGTCTGGTACCGCAAGAGCTGTGGAATCTGGGCAAGCAGTTGCGCCAGGAGCTTGCCGACGCCATCCAGATCGTGCTGCAGCTGCGCCCGCAGGGAGACCTGCTGGACGACCAGCCCTGGATCAAGGAGTCCATCAATCTGCGCAACCCCTACACGGATCCCCTTAACGTGCTGCAGGTCGAACTGCTGGGCCGCTCGCGCAACCACACCGAGACCCTGCATCCCGAGCTGGATCAGGCGCTGATGGTCACCATAGCCGGTATTGCCGCAGGCATGCGCAACACGGGTTGATTAACAGCAGGCTTTAGCCATCTCGATCAAACCAAAGGGCGCCTCAGCGCCCTTTGTTGTTTTCTTGCAGCTAGACACAGGTGATGGCCTGATGATAAGAGCGACAAGAGACAAGGTTCGATTCGCAAAACGTCATCAACTCCAAGGCCTGCTCTCGACCTTTACTTGATCCGCTTCCCCTCTGCATCAACGACCCTCTCCCCATCTTCCTTGGTAAAAGCGCCTTGCTGGGGGCTCGGCAATATATCCAGCACTACTTCCGATGGGCGGCACAGTCTGGTACCAAGCGGGGTCACCACTATGGGGCGGTTGATCAGGATGGGATGGGCCAGCATGGCGTCGATCAAGTCGTCATCGCTGAAGCGGTTTTCGGCCAGTTCCAGCGCCTCATAAGGAGGGACGTTCTTGCGCAGCAGGTCGCGCACCGGCATCCCCATGGCCCCAATCAGCGCAACCAGCGTCTCGCGGCTCGGCGGTGTCTCCAGGTAGTGAACGACGGTCGGTTCAACCCCTGAGTTGCGGATAAGTTCCAGCGTATTGCGGGAGGTGCCGCAAGCCGGGTTGTGGTAAATGGTGATCTGGGTGTTATGCATGATTAAGCCTCTGCGTTGAGATAGTTGCGTTTCATTCTAAGAGCCACATTGACCAAGGCGATCAAGACAGGCACCTCCACCAGCGGGCCTATCACACCGGCAAACGCCTGATCCGAATTCAGGCCAAACACGGCGATGGAAACCGCAATGGCCAGCTCGAAGTTGTTGCCGGTGGCGGTGAAGGCGATGGAGGCATTCTTGTCATAGGGAATACCCAGCTTCTTGCCGACCAGGAAACTGGTGAAGAACATCAGCACAAAGTAGACCACCAGCGGGATGGCAACGCGTACCACATCCATCGGCAGCTCGACGATCATCTCGCCCTTGAGGCTGAACATCAGCACTATGGTGGCCAGCAAGGCGATCAGTGTGATGGGCGAAATGGCGGGGATAAAACGCTCGTTATACCACTTCTCCCCCTTCGCCTTGACCAGGTATTTCCGGCTCAGGAAGCCTGCCAGGAAGGGGATCCCCAGATAGATCAGCACGCTTTCGGCGATATCCAGCATGGTGATATCCACCGCGAAACCCTGCAAACCAAACAGCGGAGGCAGCACTGTAATAAACAACCAGGCCATGAAGCTGTAGGTAAGGATCTGAAAACCGCTGTTGAGCGCCACCAGACCCGCACCGTACTCCTTGTTGCCGCCGCCCAGATCGTTCCACACCAGCACCATGGCGATGCAGCGTGCCAGACCGATCAGGATCAGGCCCACCATGTAGTCCGGGTAGTCATGCAAGAATGTCAGGGCTATCACGAACATCAGGATGGGGCCGACCAGCCAGTTCATCACCAGTGAGAGGGTAATCGCCTGACGGTCGCGGGTCATGGCCCCCATGGTGCCGTAATTCACCTTGGCCAGCGGCGGATACATCATCAGAATAAGGCCGATGGCCAGCGGGATATTGGTGGTGCCGACCGACATGGCCTCGTTCCACTGGGCCACCTGGGGGAACAGATAGCCAATCCCCACCCCCATGCCCATGGCGACAAAGATCCAGAGGGTGAGATTGCGGTCGAGAAAGCTCATTTTTTTGCTGACGGGCAGATCGCAGCAGGCATTGGTACTCATCAAGAGACTCCATGGGGATTGGATGAAACGAAGGACTCAACCCGGGCAAATGCCTCTGTTGGTTGCGCCTTGGCAGTAAACTCGCTCTGATGCATGTCACCCCGCCCTGTGGACAGGGTGACACAGCGCTTGCAGCGCCTTGACACCCACTGGCTCGACGGCCTGCAAGGGCACTACGGCATAACGCTTCGCATGCTCCTGCTTGACCGCTTCGATATGGGGCTGCTGACGATACGCTCGCTGGGCCAGCAGTGGCGAGGTGACGCTGGCCGGGGCCAGCATGTGATTGACCACCCAGGCCCAGGGCTCGATACCGGCACGGCGCAGGTCAGCTTGCAGGTTGGCCGCCTCCTGCACCGGGGTGGGCTCGGGCAGGGTGACTATCATCACCTTGGTCTGTTTCGGGTCTTGCAACTGCATCATGGGGGTGGTGAAGTGCATCCCCTTGCCCCCCATCTGACGGGCAATTTCCCTGTGATAGGCACCGGTCGCATCGAGCAGCAAGAGGGTGTGACCGGTGGGCGCCGTATCCATCACCACGAAGCGCTTGCCCGCCTCGCGGATGATCCGCGAGAAGGCCTGAAACACGGCTATCTCTTCGGTACAGGGAGAGCGCAAATCTTCTTCCAGCAGAGCCCGGCCCTGTGCATCCAGACTCGCCCCCTTGGTGGCCAGCACCTGGGCGCGGTAACGCTCGGTCTCGGCGTGGGGATCGATACGGCTGACCTCCAGGCTGGGCAGTGCCCCTGCCAGTGTCTCCCCCAAATGGGCCGCGGGATCTGAGGTGGTCAGGTGAACCGGCAGGCCCCGACTGGCAAGCTCTACCGCCACCGCTGCCGCCAGGGTGGTTTTACCCACACCGCCTTTGCCCATCAGCATGATGAGCCCGTGACCATCGGTGGCCAGCTCGTCGACCAGTTGCTTCAAGCCGGGATGTTGCTGGTCCTGTGACTCGGCGGCCGGGCGCTCGACCTCGTCGGTCCCGTTGACAGGCGCTGCACCGAGCAACTGGCGCAGGCTCTCCACCCCTACCAGATTAGTGGCCAGCAGCGGCACTCTGTCTTGTGGAAGACTGGCCAGCAGCGCTGGTATCTGCGCCATCGCCTGTTGCTCACGTTGCCATACGGCAGTTGCCAGGGGGTCATCCGCCAGCTCGCTTTGGGGGAAGATGCCATTGATGACCAGTTGCTGATTGGCAAGGCCGATAGCGGCCAGTTCGTCATGGGTACGCGTTACTTCCCGCAGGGTCGAGGCTTGCGCCCGAGCCACCAGAACAAGCCGGGTTTTCCCGGCATCTGACAGGGCTGCAACGGCCTCTGCGTATTGGCTTCGCTGTTTTTCCAGTCCGGCCAGTGGCCCCAGACAAGAGGCATCCCCCTTGCCCTGCTCCAGAAACTCGCTCCATGCCCCCGGCAGTTGCAACAGACGTATGGTGTGACCTGTGGGTGCCGTGTCGAAAACGATGTGGTCGTATTCCCCCACCAGCTTGATGTCGGTCAGCAGGGCAGTGAACTCGTCAAAGGCGGCAATCTCTGTGGTGCAGGCACCGGAGAGCTGCTCTTCAATGCTGCGCACCACGCTGTCGGGCAATTTGCCGCGCACCGGGCCGACGATCCGTTCCCGATAGACTTGCGCGGCCGCTTGCGGGTCTATCTCCAGCGCCGACAGTCCGCTGACTGCCGCTATGGCGGTCATCCTGTTGCCTATCTGGGTATCAAAGACCTGACCTACGTTTGAGGCCGGATCCGTGCTGACCAGCAGCACCCGTTTACCGCTATCACACAAGGCGACCGCGCTGGCGCAGGCCAGCGAGGTCTTGCCTACGCCACCCTTGCCGGTAAAAAAGAGAAACGGCGGTGCATCAGTCAGAAACGAATAGCTCAGAAACGAGGACATAAGGGACTCCTATCAGGCAAAACAAGGCAATCAACCCCGCAGGCGGCAGGGATACGGCCAACTAAAGGGTCACGCTTAGCAGCAACCGCTGCTGCCGGAGCAGCAGCCACCCTTGACGATCCCTTTGATGGCGCCCGCTTTGCCCGGCCCGGCTGCTGGCGGATTGGCTTCAGCATCATCGATTGTTGTGCCACCGCTTTCAGCCGCTTTCGGTGACGCAAGACCGGCATAACGGGTCAATTCCGCGCGGCTGGGATAACGGCCTGTCAGCACCACCTGACCCTCTACCAGCACCAGCGGCAAGCCTTCCTCCCCCGCGTGGACAAGAAAGGCACTCACCGCCGCTGTCTCGGCAAACACCATGGGTTGCTGGGCCAGATTGAATCGCTCTATGGCAACCCCCTGCCCCTTGGCCCAGGCGAGGTCGGCGGCGAAGCTCACCAGGCGCTGTTCAACCTCGGTTCCGCACACACCGCTGGCACAGCACAGTGCCGGATCGAAAATCTGGATAACTGACATGGTATTACTCCTTATTGCAGCAAGATTGCTCGGGCAATACATGGGGCGAGCAGCCGGATTCGGCCCGCATCACGCCACAGGCTTCGGGGTGACCGGCACAGCACTCCTCGGTGAGATAACCGATCAAATCGAGCATCAGGGGGATATTGGCGCGATAGCGCAGAAAACGCCCCTCCTGCTCCACCGATACCAGTCCGGCGTGAAGCAGGGCCTTCAAGTGAAACGAGAGGCTGTTCGGTGCAATGTCGAGCTCGCCAGCGAGCTCACCGGCCACCCGCCCTTCCAACCCGGCCTTGACCAGCAAGCGCCATACATCGAGACGGATACCGGATGCGAGAGACTCGAACACCCTGGTGGCCACATCTTTGTGCATTTGAAGTCCCTCAATCCATGGAATGGATTCAACTATACAAGAATAGTTGAAGTGATCAATATGCCCACACTATCTCTGCACTCTGTTTTTGGCATTTTCCCTGTTGTGGGTAGTCCGGATGATTTTGTGAATGCATGGCCTTTGTTGCCACGGCAGGGATGATAAGATTGGCACCAACTCGTGGCCTTGGTTGTGGTGTGACGCTTTGCCACCCGGGCTGACGCGCACCGGACTCAATATACTCCTCGGATGATCGCCTCATCGAGCCTCTCATTCCAGACGCTCATCCGTGGAAAAACAGCACATCACAGACCCGATGCCAGATGACAACACAGCTCAAAAACAACGACTTAATGGTGGATGCACATTGATTAACATAGAAAACATCCAGCAGCACACCCCCATGATGCAGCAATACCTTGGCCTCAAGGCCGAGAACCCCGAGATACTGCTGTTCTACCGGATGGGTGACTTCTACGAACTCTTCTACGACGATGCCCGCAAGGCCTCCCAGCTGCTCGATATCTCCCTGACCAAGCGCGGCCAGTCGGCAGGCAACCCCATTCCGATGGCGGGGGTGCCCTATCACGCCATCGAAGGCTACCTGGCCAAGCTGATACAGCTCGGCGAATCTGCCGCCATCTGCGAGCAGGTGGGGGATCCCGCCACCAGCAAGGGGCCGGTGGAGCGCAAGGTCATTCGCATCATCACCCCGGGTACCGTCTCCGACGAGGCGCTGCTCTCGGAGCGACAGGACAACCTGATCGCCGCCGTCTATCACGATGGCCGTCGCTTCGGTTACGGCACCATGGACATAGGTTCTGGCCGCTTCTTCATCAACCAGTTCGACAAGGAAGAGACGCTGCTGGCGGAGCTGCAACGCACCAACCCGGCTGAACTGCTCTATCCGGAATCCTTCGCATTTTTGCAGCACGTCGAGGGCCGCCGTGGCCTGCGCCGCCGTCCCGAATGGGAGTTTGAACTGGGCACAGCCCGCAAGCTGCTGTGCCAGCAGTTCGGCACTCAGGATCTGGTGGGCTTTGGGGTCGACAAGAGCGAGACCGCCCTGTGCGCCGCCGGCTGCCTGATGCAGTACGTCAAGGACACCCAGCGCACCGCCCTGCCCCACATCCGCAGCGTGCGCCTCGAGCAGCCGGACCATGCGGTCATCATGGATGCCGCCACCCGCCGCAACCTGGAGCTGACCCAGAATCTGGCGGGCGGCTATGAAAATACCCTGGCCGAAGTGCTCGATCGCACTGCCACCCCCATGGGCAGCCGTTTGCTCAAGCGCTGGATCCACCAGCCGATCCGCGATCGGGTGATCCTGAAAGGTCGCCAGAGCACCATCAAGGAACTGATCGAGCAGAACCTCTATGACGAGCTGGGCGCCCTGCTGCGCCAGGTCGGCGACGTGGAGCGGGTATTGGCTCGCCTCGCCTTGCGCTCTGCCCGCCCCCGCGACCTCACTCGCTTGCGTCAGGCGTTTGCCCAGTTGCCAGAGTTGCAGCGCCTGCTGGCGGACAACCGGCACGAAGCGGTACAGCAACTGGCCGAGCGGGCCAGCACCTTCCCCGAGCTGCTCGACCTGCTGGAGCGTGCCGTGATGGAGGTGCCGCCCGTGCTGATCCGCGATGGGGGCGTCATCCGTGACGGCTTCAATCAGGAGCTGGACGAGCTGCGGGATCTGGCCAACGGCGCTACCGCCAGTCTGGCCCGCATCGAGGAGCGCGAGAAGGCGCTGACCGGCATCAACACCCTCAAGGTGGGCTACAACAGGGTGCACGGCTTCTATATCGAGGTGAGCCGCGCCAACAGCCATCTGGTACCGGCCCACTACATCCGCCGTCAGACCTTGAAGAACAACGAACGCTACATCATAGACGAGCTCAAAAAATACGAGGACAAGGTGCTCACCGCCCAGGCCCAGGCGCTGGCGCTGGAGAAACGGCTCTACGAAGAGCTGCTCGACACCCTGCTGCCCCACCTCGGCGATCTGCAAGAGTCGGCGTCCGCGCTGGCAGAGCTGGATGTACTGGCCAACCTGGCCGAGCGGGCCGAGACCCTGGACTACCGCTGCCCGACCCTGATTGACGAGGATCAGATCCTGATCGAGGCGGGCCGTCATCCGGTGGTGGAGCAGGTGATGAGCGATCCCTTTATCGCCAACCCGATCCGGCTTGAGCGGGAGCGCAGGATGCTGATCATCACGGGCCCCAACATGGGGGGTAAATCCACCTATATGCGCCAGACGGCCCTTATCGTGCTGCTGGCCCATATCGGTGCCTTCGTGCCCGCCGACAGCGCCCGCATCGGCCCCATAGACCGCATCTTCACCCGGATCGGGGCGTCGGACGATCTGGCATCGGGCAGATCCACCTTTATGGTGGAGATGACAGAAACAGCCAACATCCTCAACAACGCCACCGCCCGCAGTCTGGTGCTGATGGACGAAATTGGCCGCGGCACCAGCACCTACGATGGTCTTTCCCTGGCGTGGGCTTGCGCCGAGCAGCTGGCAAGCAAGATTGGCGCCTATACCCTGTTCGCCACCCACTACTTCGAGCTGACCCGCTTGCCCGAGCTGATGAGCGGGCTGGCCAACGTCCATCTGGATGCGGTGGAGCACGGCGACACCATCGCCTTTATGCACGCGGTGCAGGAAGGCGCGGCCAGCCGCTCTTACGGCCTGCAAGTGGCAGCGCTGGCGGGGGTGCCGAAATCGGTGATCAATCAGGCTCGCCACAAGCTGGCGGAGCTCGAAAGCGCCACGCCCCTGGCCACAGGGGAAGTTCGCCCTGCCTCCATACCGTTGCTGCCCCAATCCCACCCTGTAGTGGATGAGCTGGAAGCGGTACGGCCGGACGAGCTCACTCCTCGTCAGGCGCTGGATCTCCTCTATCGCCTCAAGCAGATGCTCTAACCGCCAGCTGACTACAGCAGCATACAAAAGGGGAACCTCACGGTTCCCCTTTTACTTTGCACGGTTTGACTCTCAGGCCATCAGCCCGGACCTATCCGGTCCATCAGACTCAGGTTGACCGAGCCGGGGTGACGCTTGAGCTTCTGTCGATACTCGAACTGATGCTGACTTTCTTGCTTGAGCCCCAGCACCAGGGAGTAACACATGGCCAGCATGATCACCGAGAACGGCAGTGCGGCTATGATGCTGGCCGCCTGCAAGGCTGCCAATCCACCGGACACCAGCAAAATAGCGGCGACCAGCCCCTGCCCCAGGCCCCAGATGGCACGGTGCAACACGGGAGGATCCTGATCGCCGATGGAGAGCAGCGTGGTGATAACGAGCGTGCCCGAGTCGCTGGAGGTGATGAAGTAGGTGCAGATAAGCAGGGTCAATACCGCCTTGGCGATCCAGCCGAAGGTCTCCCACTGCATCAGATCCACCGTCTTGTAGAGCGCCAGGGTCACGTCCTGATTGACCGCCGCCACCACGCCACCAGCGCCGAACAGCTCCAGGTTCATGGCAGTACCGCCGAACACGGTCAACCAGAACATGCCGAGCAGGGAGGGTACCAGCAGCACACCGAGCACGAACTCACGTATGGTACGGCCCTTGGAGATGCGGGCGATAAACATGCCGACAAACGGTGCCCAGGCGATCCACCAGCCCCAGTAAAACGCGGTCCAGCTCGACTGCCAGGCCGAGGTACCGTTGGCTTCGGTGTTGGTCCAGAAGCTCAGCTTGACGATGTTTTGCAGGTAGTCACCGATATTCTGCACATAGGCGTTGAGTATGTAGGTGGTCGGCCCCAGCACCAGGAAGAGGCCTAGCACGAAGACGCTCAGCCAGATGTTGAGCTCGGAGAGGATCTTGACCCCGCGCCCCACGCCGGAGACCGCAGACAGGGTCGCGATCAGGCTGATACCGCCGATGAGCCAGAGCTGGTTGGACTGCGACACCGCCATGCCGAACATCTGGTTCAGACCGGTATTCATCTGGGAGACGCCGAGGCCGAGGGAGGTTGCCACCCCGAACACGGTACCGAACACCGCCAGCACGTCGGCGGCATGACCCCAAAAGCCGTAGATGCGCTCACCGAGAATGGGGTAAAGCACAGAGCGAATGGCCAGGGGCAACTTGCGGCGATAACTGAAGAAAGCCAGCGACAGGCCGACGATCACATAGATGGCCCAGGGGTGAAGACCCCAATGGAAGAAGGTCAGCCGCATGGCGATCTGGGCCGCCTCCGGCGTCATTCCTTCGGTGATGAAGGGGTTGCCCTGCAGGTGATTCATGGGTTCTGCAATGCTCCAGAACACCAGACCTATGCCCATGCCGGCGCTGAACAGCATGGAGAACCAGGCAAAGTAGCCAAACTCCGGTACCTGATCGTCGTCACCCAGGCGGATGCTGCCAAAGCGGCTGAACATCAGATAGACGGCGAAGAACAGGAACAGGGCGACCACCAGAATGTAGTACCACTTGAACCCGGCAATGATCTGATCCTTGGCGCCGGTAAACCAGGCGGCGGCCGTCTCGGGTACAAAGACGCCGAACAGCAGGAACAGGGTGATGACGGTGAGGGCCGTCATGGCCATGGTCGGGTTCAGGCCTTTCAATAGCCCTTTGGTTGCTCTCATCGGGCCTCCTTAGTCGTTGTTGAAAAAGTCTTCACCCACATGCTCGCCTGCACCGCCGATGGCGCGATAGACCATCTGGCCGGCAGCAAGTTCGCGATGATCTACCAGAGTGACGGAAGGTTGACCATTTACGGCATGGCGCTTGCCCAGGAAGATGGCCATGGGCACACCCAGATTGGAGATGCCGCTGGTGATCCAGAGCCGGTTGAAGTCGTAGGATCCGCCGATAAACTCCAGTTGGGCCAGACCGGTATCGAGGCCGGTCAGGTAGAAATTCATGGCGCTCTCGTCAGGGAACAGGTGGACCAGCACATAGGCATAGCGCAACTCGTTCACCAATTCCTTTAGGTTGAAAGCACCAGTCTCGCTACAAGAGAGCGGCAGCTCACCGTCGTAATGATGCACCTTGAGGGTATTGGGATCCTCTTCATAGGCAGGCTGATAACGTACGAACGCCGAGGTGTCAGGCAGTTCGTAACGGACTCTGACCACACGTAAATCAGCCACCAGAGACCTGATGTCCAGATAGTCATTCATCATTTTACTCCTCAAATATCAGGTTAAAATTCGGTGAACGGCCGATAATCTAACACAAAAACCATTAGAGCAGAAATCATTAGACCAAAACCATATTGATCTTGTGATGAAATAGGCGGAGAATTTTGCGCCTCTCAACAGCCCTGCAATGACTCACACCCATGGAAAAACATGATGAAGTGCTGGTTGCACTGCGCCAGATTATTCGTGCCATCGATATGCACTCCAAGCGCTTGATCAAGGAAGCCGGACTGACGTCGCCGCAGCTCTTGCTGCTCAAGGGGATCAACGAGCTGGGACAGATTTCCATGCGTCAGCTGGCCGACCACACCAACATGAGTCAGGCTACTGCGACCACCATCATGGACCGTCTCGAGAGCCGCCAGCTGGTACAGCGCATTCGCAGTGAAACCGACAAGCGAAAGGTTCACGCGACACTGACTGACGCAGGCCGTGCCCTGCTGGCCCAGGCGCCAACCCCGCTGCAAGAACGTTTCATCCAGCGCTTTCAGGCACTGGAAGCCTGGGAGCAGACCCTGTTGCTCTCCTCCCTGCAGCGCATCTCGTCGATGATGAATGCCGACGCGATAGATGCCGCTCCCGTATTGAGCGTTCGTCCGCTCACCGAAGAACGGGCATGAAAAGGGTACGGGCATAAAAAAAGCTCCCGTCGGGAGCTTTTTTTCTATGGAGACGTTTTCTACAGACCCAGTGGCTGTATCACTCGTCCAGGCTGATGCCGATGTTGGACACACCGTCCTGGGCTGCAAATACCTTGATCGCCAGGATGCGGTCACTGTCACGCTCGTGGGCCACCCGCTTGAGCAGCTCAACCTGAAACTCCAGCTCGGCCTCGATGTACTCGTGCTCGTAGAGTTCCTCTTCGGTCAGCTCGCGCTCTTCCAGCATCTCGATGAAACCGGCCACGGTTCCCACTGAGGCATGGCTGGCATCTTCGGCCTCTTCACCGACCCGGCAGATCACCGAGTTGTAGGCGCTGCCTAGTGCCACGCAGGCATCCAGTGCCGGATAGGCACCGTAGGATTCAAACTTGCTGGGCTCCGGAATGTAAACTTCAAACGCCTCCAGGATAGCCCCCAGATTGACGCGGGATCCCTTCACCGTCAGGTAGTTCCACATCTGATCCAGCGCGTGTCGAAAAGCCTTCGCATCACCAAAGCCGGACGCCTGGGCAAACAACGCATAGTTGGGGTACATGCGCTCTGCCAGCGCCAGGGTGTAGACGGTCTGTTGCCAAGGCTGTAGCTCGGCCAGTCGCTTATAAAACTTGTCACCAAACACTGGAGTCGGATCCTTTGCAAAATGTGGGGCAGATTGTAGCCCACGAGGGGCCGCTCGAAAACGAAAAAGCGGCCTGCTCGACTATCTTGCCCGATCAACTCGGGTAAGATGAAGACAGAGCGGCCTCTCTCCCGCGCCGCAAATCTGATAAGGAACAAGAGTATGAGTCAACGTACCCTTCTTTTGCTCAGCCAGGACAACGCGCACTACGAGCGTCTGCTCAAGGCGGCTCACCTCCCCCATTTGCGTATTCTGAGAGCCGACAACCAGAGCGATGCCGAGAAACTGATCGGGGAAGCCCATATCCTGATGGCCGAGCCGGCACGTGCCAAGCCGCTGCTGGCCAAGGCCAACAAGTTGAGCTGGTTTCAGTCCACCTATGCCGGGGTCGATGTGTTGCTGGATGCACGCTGCCGCCGTGATTACCAGCTCACCAATGTGCGCGGTATCTTCGGTCCGCTGATGAGCGAATATGTCTTCGGCCACCTGCTCAGCCTGATGCGTCAGTTGCCACTCTATCGGGAACAGCAAAAACAGCGACTGTGGCAGAGTCATCCCTATCAGGGGCTCAAGGGACGCACCTTGTTGATCCTGGGCACAGGCAGCATAGGCCAGCACATAGCCCACACCGGCAAACACTTTGGCATGAAGGTGCTCGGCGTCAGCCGCAGCGGCCGTGAGCGGGCCGGTTTCGATCAGGTGTATCAGCTACCGGCACTCAACAAGATGCTGACCCAGGCCGATGTCATCGTCAGCGTCCTGCCCGCCACCCGCGAGACCCATCATCTGTTCACCGCATCCCGTTTCGAGCATTGCAAGCCGGGCGCCATCCTGTTCAACGTCGGTCGCGGCAATGCCATCAACGAAGGCGATCTGCTCACTGCCCTGCGTACCGGCAAGCTGGGCATGGCGGTGCTGGATGTGTTCGAGCAGGAGCCCCTGCCCGCTGACAGTCCGCTCTGGGGCCAGCCCAACCTCATCATCACGCCGCACAACAGCGCCTACAGCTTCCCCGATGATGTGGCCCAGATCTTCGTGCGCAACTACATCCGCTTCATCGACGGCCAGCCGCTGGATGGCAAGATAGACTTCGACAAGGGTTACTGATACGCCCATGACACCAATGAAAAGGCCCCGCCAATGTGGCGGGGCCTTTTCTATTTGGCTGGAAACCGGCTTCAGCCTGCCTCCATCTCCTTGCGATAGCTCTTCACCTTGGCAAGGAACTGGCGCTTGGCCTTGCCGGAGAGCGGTTCTGCCATCGGCAACTTGACCTTCATGGCATCGACCGGACGATTGTTGATCCGCACCTCGTAGTGCAGGTGAGCACCGGTGGACCGGCCCGTGTTGCCGGAGAGCGCAATCTTGTCACCCATCTTCACCTTCTGGCCGGTTTTCACCAGCAGCCTGCTCAGGTGCAGATAACGGGTCATCAGGGTACGACCGTGCTTGATCACCACATAGGTACCTGCCAATGGGTGGCTGGTCGCCTTGAGCACGACACCGTCGCCGGTAGCCAATACAGGCGTGCCCACCGGCAAGGCAAAATCGGTGCCCTCGTGGGGGCGGACCTGGCCAGTGATGGGGTGACGGCGGTTCGGGTTGAAACTGGAGCTCACCCGATAGCGGCTGTGGGTCGGATAGCGGCGGAAGCCGCGCTCCAGGCTGTTGCCCTGGCCGTCATAGTAGTTGCCATCTTCGGACAGCCAGGCCGAGACCCCCTTGCCCTGATTGAACACTTCAACGCCCAGCAGCTGGGTGTTGCCCGTGCTCTTGCCCTCGACCGTCTCCTGACGAACCAGCACCCTGAATTTATCGCCCTTTTTCAAATCCTTGGCGAAATTGAGCCGCCACTGGAACAGGTTGGCAATCTTCTGGATATGGCTGGCCGGGATACCCGCATTGCGGGCACTGACATAGAAACTGCCGTTGATGACGCCGTCATAACTCTTCTGCTGCCACTCCACCTCTTCATTGAGCATGTTGGCGCTGTAAGTGTCGTCGGTACGTTCCAGGACCAGGGTCTGCTTGATGTTCAGACGAATCTTCATCTGTTGCAGTATGTTGTCCTGATCGATCAGCAACTCTATGGTCTGGCCGGGCTTGAGGCGGGCAAGGTTATTCTTGCTGTCCGCATCCAGCACCTTGTAGAGGGTGGTGGTAGAAAGTCCCAGATTGTTGAAGATGGTGGTCAGATTCTCGCCACTGCGCACCCGATAATCCTGCCACTGGGGAGTGGCATCGGTCGGGATGTCATCTTCCGGGGTCGCGGCTTCCACCAGCTCATGATCCGGGATGTCGTTAAAGTCCGTATTGTCTTCGTTGGTTGCTGTGCCATGGGTCGCAATCGGCAACTCAAGACGCAATGGCCGCTCCAGGATGTCACCTGGTGCCGGCAATATGGCTACCGCTGACAGCGTCATGGCCGTGAGCAGTAACATGGCATAAAAATGCTTGCGGGGAACCGGGGGTTCCCAATTGGCAGCCTGTGCTACCAAGGGACGGAGACGTTTCATCCGCTATCCTGTCATTAGATTCAATGGGTGTTAGTGGTCGGTCTGATTGTTATAAAACCGTATAAAACTGATTGTTTGACCTAAATACTCACAATAAGTTCATACCAATCTGCATGAACCTCACATTTTATGCATAACATTCCTTTATGGGCAGAAATGATCGTCTTTTTTAACTATTTTTTCCTATTTTTAAGAACCGGGTCCGATCGTGTTTGACCCAAGGTTTCATGATGTTGCGATAACTTTTCCATGGAGTGGATATGTCGTTAGCAAAACTGTTAAACCGAATCATTCTGATCCTGTTCATTATCGGTGCCGCCCTGCTGTTCATGCTGGAAGTCACCACGGTACGTCAATCCATCATCGACCAGATGTCAGCCAATCTTGAAACGGCCATCACGGCACTCGGGCTGGTACTGCAAGGTACCCTGCTCAACGATGACAAGGTGCTGGCAGAAACCATCGTCAATGCCATGTTTGACGGCGGTTTCGTCAGCTCGGTCACCCTGCTGGATCCTGACGGTCAGCCGCTGTTTCAGAAGGTCTTCCACACAGCGCAGCAGAACGTACCAAGCTGGCTCCCTTCTGTTATCGACATGCCGCCAGTCAACATTGAGCAGGAACTGACCGATGGCTGGCGCATGCTGGGCACCCTCACCCTGGAGGGACATACCGGCTACGCCTACCAGCATCTGTGGAATGCCATCAGCCGTACCGGACTGGCCCTGCTCGCCGGCTTGCTGGTATTCACCCTGGTGATCTCCTGGGTATGCAGACGCCTGCTTCGCCCCCTCGAGCAAATCAACCAGCAACTGGTCAGGATCCGCAAACGCCAGTTCAGCGGCAGCCTGGAATCCCCCTGGCTGCAGGACCTCAAGGAGCTGGTCATCTCGGTCAATCAGCTGGTCTCCGAGCGCAAGCGTGACCTGCTGCAACAAAGGCTCAAGGTCACCCAGCTTGGCAAGCAACAGGCAGTGACAGCTGAACTTCCGCTGCAAGGGCTGATGGACGAAGAAGAGGGCATGCAGCAACAATATTTCTTCTCCACCCAGGGCAAGATCCGCCTCTACAGCCGCCTTGTCCCAACCATTTCCCCCTCTCTGGACAGCTCGCCGGACGAAATCCAGCACCTGCTTGAACTCTGGCTGCGCAACCCGGCGGAAGGGCTGCAACTGCCCCTCAGCCTGCTCAGTCATGCCGACTGGACACAATTTGCGCCGCTACTGGCCAAAGCAAGGGGAAAGACCCTCGACTGGCGCTGGGATCTGGCAAGCTTCCCGCCTCTCGGGGAGGAACGGCTCGCTACCTTGCAGGAGCAGGGCGTCGAGATGGCATTTAGCGCCATCCCCATGACCAACGACACCTTCAACCAGCTCGACCCCATCAATCCCGTCTTCATCAGCTGCCAGCCGTCACAGGATCCCCTCTATTGGAATCTGGTCGCTCAATGCCTGCACAGTTCGGGCTACACCCTGCTGGCTGAAGCCAGCGAGATCCAGGATATAAATACCCTGCGCGCCTGGGGTATCGATGGCTATGCCAGCAAGGAGGCATCATGAACAGAACCTGGTCGTTGCTCGCCCTGCTGTGGCCGCTGCCGCTGCTGGCCAACCCCGTTACCCTCGCCACCGGCGGTGAGCAGGGGATCTATCATCAGGTCGCCAGGGAGTTCTGCCGACTGGCCAACAAGAGTGATCCCGAGCTGCAATGCAAACCGCAGGCCACCTCAGGTTCCATCGAGAATCTTCGCCAATTGCAGGCCGGCCAGACAAGCTACGCTCTGGTGCAATCGGACTGGCTCTATCAGGCCAGCAAGGGGCTGGGTCCCTATGTCAGCCAGCCTCAACCCGAGCTGAGAGCCCTGTTTGCCACCCATGCAGAACCCTTCACCATAGTGGTGCGGGCCGATGGCGATATCACCAGCCTGGAGCAACTCAAGCTGGCTCCCATCGACATGGGGCTGAAGAGCTCGGGTACCCGCCAGACGGCGCTGGCGCTGTTCGACCTGCTGGGTGCAAAGGAGCAGGATCTCGATCTGAAGAGTGCAGGCAATCTGGTCGATGCACTCTGCAGCAAACAGATAGATGCCTATGGCCTGGTGATGGGCCACCCGAACCGGATCGTGCTCGATACCGCCAAGCGCTGCGCCATCCGCTTTCTGCCGATTGAGGGAACGCTGCGGGAGCAACTGATTAAGGGGGTCAAGTATTACCAGCGCAGTCAGGTGCCCGCTCGCATCTATCCCGGCAACCTGAAAGCGACCCCCACCTTTGCCATCGCGGCTACCCTGGTGACCAATGCCGCTACGCCGGAGGCCGATGTCTATCGCCTGACCAGAGCCATGCTGACCCAGCAGACCAACTTCAACGAACAAACCTATGGCTACGCCAACCTGTTTCACAAGGCGCGCAACAAGACAGGCCCGGTGCTGAGCATCGAACAGCACCCGGGCGCAGCCAAATATTTCGAGGAGCTGAAAACAGCGGGGAAACTATAACTGACGGCGGGGAGAGCGCAGTTGCTCGCTGGAGAAACGGGTCTTCATCGATGTCCACTGCGCCAACCGGTCAGCACTGCCCGCCAGGGTGCCTTCACGGCGGGATTTCATGATCCAGATGCTCTTGGCGTCGAAGCTGTAAACAGGGATGAGATCGGTCCGCTGGCTACCGGGCAGGATCCGGCTGTTGATGTTGTCGAGCACCATAGGGTCAGACTTGGGGGTCGGGAAATAAAGCGTCACCATGTGAAACTGGTTGTATTTCACCGCCTTGACATAAGCCAGCCGCAGCTTTTTCTCATCCACCCCCAGCTCCATCAGGGTGTAGTACTTGGCAATGCTGTAATCCTCGCAATCCCCACCTCGGGCACCGATGAACTCCAGCGGATTGGCCCAATAATCCTCATCTCCCCACAGTCTGGGATCCTCGCTGTAGGTCAGGTTGTTGAAGTAGTTGTTCACCAGCTCTATTTTCTGCTGATCCGTGGTGCCGGCCCTCGGTGACAGTAAACGGGAGAACGCCTCGGCCCGCTGGATCGCCCTGCCACCATAGACCTCCTGCAATTTTGCCCGCAGTTCAGGGCTGGCGATATATTCGGAGAGGCGAGAGGCCTGCACGCTGGCGCAGAGCAACGCCAGCGTGCAGGTGGGAATGAGCAGCCATTTCATACGAGACACTCCATGTCAGATGATGAAGGTCAGTATAGTTGGCCACGGTTGCCCTATCGATCAACCCGCCCTGGCTCAGCGGCACTGGGCGAAGGCGTCGGCCAGTTGCTGCATGAACTGCGGATAGCCATCCGGCCCGAGCGGCACCTGCTCACCCACCTCGTCCAACAGCAGCACCTTGGCGCCGGTATTGCGGGCGACCGACTCGATCACTGCCGGCGAGAACTGCGGCTCGGCATAAATGCAACTCGCCTGTTTCTCCTGCAGCGCCTTGCGGATATCGACCAGCGTCTTGGCGCCAGGGCGACGTTCCGGGCTCACGGTAAAGTGCCCCTTGGAGCTCATGCCGTAGTGACGCTCCCAGTAACCATAGGCCTCGTGAAACACGAAATAGCCCTTCTGGCTCACCGCCTTCATCTGCCCGGCAATCAGCTTGTCCTTGGCATCCACCTTGCCCTTGAAGGTCAGCAGGTTGGCGCGATAGCGCTCGGCATTGGCCGGATCCTGGGCGCTCAAGGTTTCGCTCAATGCGCTGGCGATGACCATCGCCTGGGTCGGCCCCAGCCAGATATGCGGGTCGACCCCTTCATGATGATGCCCTTCGTGTCCGTCATGGTCTGCATGATCATGGGCAGCATGGTCATGCTCATCGGCATCATGATGATGGCTGTCATGGCTCGCCTGAGTTGCGTAATTGAACAGCGGCATCCCTTCAACCTGGGTAAGGGTCAGCACGTGAGGATGCTTGGCCAGCGGCTTGGCCATGAAACCTTCCAGCTCAGGACCCACCCACACCACCAGATCGGCGCCGTTGATGCTGCGAATATCGGAGGGGCGCAGGGCAAAATCGTGGGGAGAGGCGCCGGTCGGCAACAGTACCTTGGGCTCGCTTACGCCATCGGTGATCGCGGCCGCGATAAAGCCGAGGGGCTTGATGGTGGTCAGCACCTCGAGGGCACGGACAGGCAGACTCACCGCCAGCAGGGCAGTGATCAGTGTAAGAATTCGCATAGAGATCTCGTCAGGAAGTGAGTGTGTGATAATATAACAAACCAATGCTGCTGTTATATTATAACTCTCACAGGCTGTAAACCCCGGAGCTGTCATGACCCAACTGGTGGAGCTGAAAGAGGTCTGTCTTTCGTTCGACGGACGATCCGTGCTCGACAAGGTCTCCTTTACCCTGAATAAAGGCAAAATCACTACCCTGGTCGGCCCCAACGGGGCGGGCAAGAGCACATTGAGCAAGCTGGTGCTGGGCCTGCTCACCCCGGATTCCGGCGAGATCAATCGCAGTCGGGACCTGAGGGTCGGCTATGTCCCCCAGCGCCTCTATCTGGACCCTACCCTGCCGCTGACGGTGCGTCGCTTTCTGCAGCTCGGCAAGAATGGCCGCCTCTCCATCGATGAGGCGCTGGATCGGGTCGGCGCGGGGGACCTGCTGGACAACCGGATGCAGAAACTCTCCGGCGGCGAAATGCAGCGGGTGCTGCTGGCTCGCGCCCTGCTGGTCAAACCCGAGCTGCTGGTGCTGGACGAGCCGGTTCAGGGCGTGGATATCACGGGCCAGATCGAGCTCTACGCCCTCATCAGCCAGCTGGCGGCCGAGCTCAACTGCGCCGTGCTGATGGTCTCTCACGACCTGCATCTGGTGATGGCCAGCACCCATGAGGTGATCTGTCTCAATCGTCACGTCTGCTGTCACGGTGAACCGGAAAGCGTGGCCCGCCATCCCGAATTTGCCCGCCTGTTCGGGCGCCCTGAACAGGAGGTGCTGGCGGTCTACACCCACCATCATCACTGCGACGGCGAACATCATCATCACGAACCGCAGGCGCCCGTCATCCGCCTGCCGTCTCGCAATCAATAAGCGCAGCTAAGGACATTCAAGTGGACAGCTTTCTGTTATATGCCCTCGCGGCAGGTCTCGGCATCGCCCTGCTGGCCGGGCCTCTGGGCAGCTTTGTGGTGTGGCGCAAGATGGCCTATTTCGGCGACACCCTCTCCCACGCCTGCCTGTTTGGCATAGCGCTGGGGATACTGCTGCAGGTGGATCTCACCCTGGCCGTGGTGGTCTGCTGCCTCGCCATGGCCATGCTGCTGGTGATCATGAGCCGCAACCAGCAGGTGGCGACCGATACCCTGCTCGGCATCCTGGCCCACAGTGCCCTGTCGCTGGGCCTGGTCACCTTGAGTTTTATGGATAACGTGCGGGTGGATCTGATGGCCTATCTGTTCGGCGACCTGCTCTCGGTACAGCCGGTGGATCTGCTCTGGATCTACGGCGGTGGCGCCCTGGTGCTGCTGACCCTGTGGCGACTGTGGGATCCCCTGCTCTCCATGACCATCTCGGAAGAGCTGGCGCGGGTGGAAGGGGTCAGGGTCGATGTGCTGCGCTGCGTGCTGATGCTGCTGATTGGGCTGGTGATCGCCGTGGCGATGAAGTTTGTCGGGGCGTTGATCATCACCTCCTTGCTGATCATTCCCGCCGCCACCGCTCGCCGCTTCAGCCAGACGCCGGAGCAGATGGCCGGTTTTGCGGCGTTGATCGGCTGTCTGGCTGTGCTGGGCGGGCTCAGCCTCTCCTGGTATCAGGACACGCCTGCGGGCCCTTCCGTCGTGGTCTGTGCCACCAGCATGTTTATTCTGAGCCAGTTCAAGAAAGCCTGAGTATCGTATGGCCTGATGCTTGCCATCAGGCCACTGCAAATCCCTCGGGGGCGTCTGTGCCGCCAGCCTGTGTATTCTGCACCTGTCTAGTCCTGAAATAGGTTTACACATTTTCGGCTAGCATTTCTCCACTCAGAACCCCCGATGCACTGCATCGGGGGTTCTGTATTTCAACGCATGATGCGGCCGCTCCACGTTGTAGATATCCACCGCCTCACGCACCATCTCCCGCGCTTGCGCCAGGTCCTGTGGGCTTTGCAACAACAACTATCCTTTCAAAATCCCGTTCACCCGCTCCGCCAACGCATTCTGGTAGCAGTCATACCCATCGGTCATCGAACATCTCACCCCGTACCCTTCATGCAATGACTGATACAAGCCCGAGCAATACTGCACGCCGCGGTCCGAGTGATGGATAAGCCCCTCGCCGCCACGCCGTTGCTTCAGTGCTTTCTTAAACGCCATCGCCACCGACTCCGCGTGCATCCCTTCGTGCACGTGATGGCCCACTATCTTGCGTGAGTAAGCATCCGTCACCAGGCTCAGGTACAGTGGCCCGCTCCTGGCTGGCAGATAGGTGATGTCGGCGACCCAGACTTGCTCCGGAGCCACCGGCGTGACCTGCTCAGGCCCTGCCTTGAGCAAGTTGGGATGACGGTAGAAACGGTGAAAACTGTGGGTGGTCTTGTGATACGCCCGCCTGGGTTGCACTAGCAGGCGGTGCTCGGCCAATATCCGAAACAGCCTGTCCCGCCCGACCTTGAGCCACACATCATCCTGACCCTGAAGCAGATAATGCAGCTTGCGGGTGCCCACCCGTGGTTGGCGTAACCGTACCTGACGCACGAAGCGCACCACCTGCAGCCCCTGTGAGTGGCGCAGGTCGGCAACTCGATTGCGCTTGTAGTAAGCCTGACGGCTTATTCCCAGAAACAGGCAAGCCCTGACAATGGTCAGCCTCTCGACTTGCCGCTGCGAGAGGACTTGCCGGGTCGCTTTTTTACGATGGAGACGCCGTAGTCGTTCTTCAGCACATCGACGACGGCCTCAAAGAGCTGGGCCTTCTGGCTCATCAGCGCCAGCTGCTGCTCGAGTTCCTTGATACGCTGTTCGGGCGTCTGGTTGTCGTGGTCAGGCATGGTGATGCTCCTGCCGGCGCGCACAGAAGCCCCCTGGCTCCAATCTTGCCGACCATGTTTACGCAACCATACCAGAACGGTGGAGCGGCCCTGAATGCCATAACGCGCCTGAGCCTGTTTGTAGGTGAGCTCGCCTTTTTCAATCTGCTCGACCAGCGCCAGTTTAAAAGTCAGCGAGTAATCGCGCTGTGTCCGTTTCACACCTTGTCCCATCGGGCTCTCCGTTTATGTGGGGGAAAGGTGTAAACCATATTCAGGACGGGACAGCCAGTTCAAACAAGCCCAACCTTAGCATCAGGGTTGGGCTTTTGTTTGCAAGGCCATGCTCTGACGCGTCTCCATCATCAGCCATTGGCGCAACCGGCTGATGGCGGGCTCATGGGCCCGGGATCGTTTGCAGGTGAAATAGAAGGCATCCCCCGTCTCCAGCTGGTGTACCGGCAAGGCCACCAGCTGGGGATCATCCGGCCGCAACATGTAGTCGTTCACAAAGGCCACCCCCTGATCCCAGGCCGCCGCCTCCATCGCCAGCAGCACATGGCTGAAGTGGTGCATGCGCGCCTCATCGGGAATGACCAGCTCACCCGCCTTGGCCCAGCGCAGCCAATCCTCTCCCCGCGCCTTGTAGATGGACTGTACCGACAGGAGCGGCAGTTGCCAGATGGCCTGCGGCCATTCCCCTTCAACTTGCTGCAACAACCGTCGGCTGCAAACCGGAAAGAGCCGCTCCCGATAGATGAGATCGTGGCAATAGCCACGGCCATGGGGCGAGACTGTGATAAAGCAGTCCGCCACCCGATCGGAAAGTTCGGGGTCTTCCGCCACCATCTCCAGGCTCAGATCCAGCTCGGGATAGAGCTGACGCAAGCCCGCCAGGCGCGGGATCAACCACTTCACCGCGAACGAACTGTAGACGGCAAGCCGGACTCGCATCTCGCCACCACCGCGCAGTTGTTCGCTGCTTTGGGCGATCTGGCCGAGCCCGGCCGCTATGCCCTCAAAATACACCTCCCCCTGGGCGGTCAATGACAACAGCCGTCCCTGGCGCAGCAGCAGCCGCTCCCCCAGAAAATCCTCCAGCAATCGGATCTGGTGGCTGACCGCACTCTGGCTGACGTTCAGCTCAAGGGCCGCGCGAGAAAAGCTGAGCAGGCGGGCGACCGCCTCGAAGTATTGAACGGCACGCAGGGGAGGCAGTTTCATTATCCAAAAATCTCATGGATGGTGATTTTTTATCATTTTACTGGATAACTGACCCCGAGCTACCCTGCCCTCATCTGACGTGGGAGGTGGTATGAATGCAGTCGGGATCGGGATCCTCTATCTGGTGCTGGGCAACATGGTGGCGGTCTTTTCCGATGCGCTGGTCAAGGTGCTGGAGCCGAGCCAGCCCGTGTTCCAGTTTGTCTTCTTTCGCCAGCTCTCCGCCGCCCTCTTGCTGACTCCCTGGCTGCTCTGGTCATGGCGTCGCAATCCACCGGTCGCCATCAAGTGGCATCTGCTGCGAGCCCACATCTGGGCGGTTGGCGTCTGCCTGATGGTGATCGCCCTCACTCGTCTGCCACTCGCCACCGCCAATGCCCTCTTCTATTCGGCGCCCCTGATGATGGTACCGCTGGCAGTGTGGATGGCGGGGGAAGCCATCTCGCGCCAGAAGGTGCTGACCGCGCTCATCGGTTTTATCGGAGTGCTGATCGTGCTGCGGCCGACCGAGGTGAACTGGGCCGCGCTGGCAGCACTCGGGGTGGCGCTCTCCATGGCGCTCAACAACTTGCTGATCAAGCGGATCCCGCTCAAGCAGCCCATCGCCCAGACCCTGTTCTTCACCAACGTGCTGAGCATGCCTTTCATACTGGCGCTGGCGCTATGGGAAGGGGGCGACTGGCAGTGGCAGATGTGGTGGCCCGCCTTCGGCTCATCGGCGCTGATCATGGTCTATGCCGGCTTGTGCGTGGTGGCCTATCGCAAGGCGGAGGCGAGCAAGATCGCCTCGGCGGAATATACAGGCCTCTTGATGGCGGTTGCCATCGGGGTCTGGCTGTTTGACGAGCAGCCGGGTCTGCCGCTGCTGCTGGGGTGCTTGTGCATCATAATCCCGCTGCTTGCCATGGCCCGCAGCAAGCCAAAACCCCTGGCAGAACCGGCGGCCTGAATCAAAGCAGCAAGGGGGCGACCCTTTGCTGCAGATGGGGGAGCACGTCCTGCTCGAACCAGGGGTTCTTCCTGAGCCAGAAGGTATTGCGGGGAGACGGGTGCGGCAACGGCAGCCAGGCGGGACCATAGTCGGCCCATTGTCTTACCGTCTCGGTCAGCGAACCTTTGCCGGCCTTGCCCAGATAGTACTGTTGGGAATACTGGCCGATGAGCAGGGTCAGCTCGATATTGGGCAACAGCATCAATACCTTGTCGTGCCAGGTGGGCGCACATTCAGGACGAGGGGGCAGATCCCCCGACTTGCCCTTGCCGGGGTAGCAGAGCCCCATCGGCATGATGGCGATGCGGGACTCGTCGTAGAAGGTCGTTTTATCCACGCCGAGCCAGTGACGCAGCCGATCGCCAGAGGGGTCATCCCAGGGGATGCCGCTGGCATGCACCCGGGTGCCGGGAGCCTGACCGATGATCAGCAGACGAGCACTCTCTTTCCCGCGGATCACAGGACGCGGGCCCAGCGGTAAATGAGCCTCGCACAACCGGCAGGCCCGGATCTGTTCAAACAGCGTATCGAGTCGGTTCATGGACCCGATGGTAACAGAATTCCCCCCCTGATCCTGCTTGTGAAAGATTCAACAGATACTTATCATGCGGCCACGAATGTTTAATTTAATAAACGAAAAACGATGAAAAACTGGATGGGCACCGGCAGCGCGGCCCTCTCATTCGCGCTGTGGGGCATGCTGCCCCTCTATTACCAGTTCATGCCCGAGGTCAACATGTGGGAGCTGCTTTCCCACCGTGTACTCTGGTCTGTGGTTCTGCTGGCTGCGCTCTTTGCTCTCTTCGGCTATCAGGTGCCCTGGGCACGGCTTCGCAGTGAACCGCGCCAGCTGGGCCTCATACTGCTGGCGGGCCCCGTCATGTCCATCAGCTGGTGCATGTTCACCTGGTGTCTGACCACGGGTCAGGTGCTGGCCACCAGCCTCGCCTTCTTCATGACGCCGCTGTTCAATATCGTGTTCGCCGTCATCTTCCTCAAAGAGAAGCTCACAGTGCAAAAGCACCTGGCAGTCGCCCTGGCACTGGCCGGACTCGCCTACATGCTCTTCTCCTACGGTCAGCTGCCCTGGTTCTCCCTCATCATGGGGGCCAACTTCGCCTTCTATGGTCTGCTCAAAAAGAAAGTGCACTACGACGCCGGTGTCAGCCTCTACCTCGAAGCCCTGGTCCAGCTTCCCGTCGCCCTGCTGATCATTGGCGCTCTGACGCTCAACGGCATGAGCCAGTTCATGGCCGGTGACTGGGCCGACCGACTGCTGCTGATGGGCAGCGCTCCCGCTACCCTGCTGCCGGTGGGGCTGTTCTGTTACGGCATGATGCGCACCCGCATGAGCACGATGGGGCTGCTGCAATATATCGAGCCGAGTCTCGCCTTCCTGCTCGCCATCCTCTGGTTTGGCGAGGCGGCGGATCCGGTCAAATCGGTCGGGTTTGCCTTTGTCTGGGCGGGCCTGCTGGTGAGCCTGCTGCCGCTGCACCACCTCAGGCGCGGCGGCAGCAATGATGCTCAGGGTCTGCTGCGATAGGATTCCAGAATGGCATGCCACTTGGGATCACGATCCATCTGTTCGGCGATGTCGTTCAATCTGGTATGCAGCTTGTGGCGGGATTTGGGCAGCAGCAGGTGGCGGGTATAACTGGATTGGGGGAAAGGTGAAATAAAGAGTTTCCCCTCGAAACCGGGGTCATGGGTAAAAAAGGCCAGCGCAGAACCGGACACCAGAGTCACATCGATGCGGCCCCGCACCAGCAGGCTGAAATTGATTTTGACCTTTTTGGCATCGTGGCGCACCAGATCGCCCCGGGCCACAGCATCATCGATGCCCTGATAGCGGTAGCCCTCTATGCCACCGAAAATCAGCCCCTTGAGTGAATCCGGGCCACGATAGGTAACGGGTTTGGCCAGGCTGGAGATAAGCTCGTTGGTGTCGCGCATCATGGGAAAGGTCCACAGATAGTGCTCGCGCTGGGGATCCCCGACCCAGGCAGGATTGACCCAGCTCACCAGGCCGTCAAAGCCAGGATCCGACATCTCCAGCGCCAATCTGGCGCGATTCACCAGCCAGAGCTCAAATCTGGGTTCTCCGCCAAGCTTTTCGTTGAGATACTTCACCAGATCCCGGCTCAGCCCGGTCGTCTCCCCCGTCACGAAAGGGGGATGCTGATGATAATCGTAGAGACGCAGCGTCTCTCCGTGAGCCGACATCGACAACAGACACCACAACCAACACCAGACTCGCATCGCACCTCCTTGCGCTGCTTTGAGTTTGGCACAGACAGATCGAATGAGAAAACCCGTGATGGATGCCAAACCGACTCCCCCGCCCGCCCCCAGCCAGTGGTCCATCTATCTGGTTCGCACCGCGGCCGGTCTGCTCTATACGGGGATCAGCACAGACCCGATCAGGCGACTTCGCCAGCACCAGAGCGGCAAAGGCTCACGCGCCCTGCGCGGCAAGGGGCCATTGGTGCTGGTGTGGCAGCAGACAGTCGGTGACAAGGGGGCCGCGCTGCGGCTCGAATATCGCCTCAAGCAGCAGAGCAAAGCCTTCAAGGAACGCCTGGTGCAAGAGCCGGATGGCTGGGCCGACTGGAGCCAGCTCTGGCTGACGGTCGTCACGCCGCCCCTGGAAGCACCACAAAAAAGGCCACTGCAAGCAGTGGCCAAGGAAGGATTCGATAACAGGGAGGGTTAACGGTAGGTATTTGATTGCTTGCGCCTGTTGCTGATGAACCAGCACACCACCAGCAGCACCAGCAACCAGGGCGCCAGCTTGATGATGAGAGCAAACATGCCGGCCAGGGCGCCGAACAGCACGAAGACACCGCTCACCACCAACATGGCCAGCACGGTGAACCCCGTCAGCGCCATGGCGACCAACACCAGCATCAAGACGATAAATTCCAGCATGTTCTGCTCCTCACAGGCTTCTCTTGCTGGCTGAATGACCCAGGGGTCAGTCCAGCCAACGCTTCAACTCACGACGGGGCGGCATGATCAGCACCGCCAGCAGATAGGCGGCCAGGGTCAGCGGCGGCATCAGGATCAGGGCGATCAGCGCCACTATCCGTACCGTCACCCTGGAGAGCCCCAGCCGGCTGGCAATGCCGGCGCAGACCCCGGTCAACTTGCGATGGGCAAGGTCTTTCGGCCAGGGCGTCATGATTATGCCTCCACCTTCTGACCCTTCAGACGGGCCAGCTCGCGTTCAATCTCGTCATTGAGTTCCAGCTCGCGGAACTGGGCCTCCAGCGAGGGATTCTGCCCCAGGGTCGCCGCCTCCAGCTGGGCTTCCAGCTGATCGACCCGCCCCTGAAAACCGTCAAAACGGGCCATCAGCTCATGCATGCGCTGATTGTCGACCTGAGCACGGGCACGGATGCGACTGTGGGCTGTCTGCTCACGCAGGGTCAGCATCTTTTGCTTCTCGCGGGCCTCGCTCAGCTTGGCCGCCAGTCGCTCGCTGTCGGCGGTGAGCTGGGCCAGCACCTCGGCCACACGGGCCTTGTCCTGCTCCAGTTGCTCGCATTTTTTGACCTCGGCCAACTTCTCTGTGAGAGCGGCACGGGCCAGATCCTCACGCCCTTTCTGGATGGCGAGCTCGGCCTTGGCCGACCACTCCAGGATCTGGTGTTGCAACGCCTGCTGGTGACGCTCCAGCTGTTTCTGCTCGGCGATGACGCGGGCGGCCTGGGTTCTCATCTCGACCTGCACCTGCTCCATCTCTTCGATCATCAACCGCAGCATCTTCTCCGGCTCTTCACTCTTGTCGAGCAGGCTGTGCAAGTTGGCATTGATCACGTCGGTCAGGCGGCTGAATACGCTCATGGTCTGGCTCCTTGTTCATTGGGATGGCTATCTCTTCCCATAGCATTACAAGAGCCGTGCCAAAATAATTTATTGTTGTTTTACATGTAGATATAGATTTTATGCTGAAATTCAAGATGAGAGGGTTGGTTAAAATAACCAATAAAGTAGTGATTTTAACCAACCAAAAAGGGAGCCAGCGGCTCCCTCCATGTCATCTTCCATTCAAATTCAGGCAGCCTGATGACGACCCAGCTTGCTGTCCAGTTCGACCAGCTTGCTTTCCATCGCTGCACGGCAGGTATCAGACAGATCTCGAATGCCGGCGGCGCCGTGCTCCTTGCTGCACAGCGGAGCCATCACCTCGACCAGCACTTCACCATTGTCCCAGCGGTTCAGGTCAACCTGACCGAAGTAGCTGGAGCAGACGATGGGCACCACGGGCACCTCGGCCTGCACGGCGGTGTGGAAGGCGCCTGCCTTGAACGGCAGCAGGCCACGGCCCTTGGAACGAGTGCCTTCAGGGAACATCCAGATGGAGGTACCGTGATGCTTGATGCGATCCACTACCTGACCTATGGTGCCGATGGCACGAGAGCGGTTGGAGCGATCGATCAGCACGTTGCCGGAGAGCCAGAAGATAAGACCGAAGAAGGGCAGCCACAGCAGACTCTTCTTGCCCACAGCCACCACGCCCGGCATGACGGCACCGGTCACGGTGAAGATGTCGAAGTTGCTCTGGTGGTTGCAGACGTAAACCGCCGGGCCGAGCGACTTGATCTCGTCCGGTATGGTTACCTTGACCTTGAGCCCGAGCAGCGGGCAAACCGCATGGTACATGCGGGCGAATACAAAGACGTTGTTGGGATGACGCGGACGCACCAGACAGAGCAACAGACCGAACACGAACCAGAAGACGAGCAGCAGGGTTAGCAGCAGCACACGGGCAAGTTTGAGCATCGAACACCTCGGATTTTAACTCGGCGCAGTATACTGATCCCCCTTTTAGCGAACAAGCGTTCGCCAAACAGAACTGACCATCCCGCAGCGCACATATGGTCGTATCGAATCCTGCTGACTTGCCCCTGACATTATTGATCGATAGGATATGCACCATTCAACAGGGTAGGGCGAGCATGATTTTGCGACAACGCGTGGCGACAAGACTCCTGCTGCTGGTCTGCATTCTGGTGCTCAACTGTGCGGCCCAGCCGCTGGCCCGGCTGGCTCAGCTCGATCAGGCCCTGAGTTGCCAGCTGCTGCCTGTCCCATCTTCCGGCGCCGAAGCCGACGATGCCCAAACCGCGACACCCCAGCCGAGCAGTTGCCAGCTCAACGGCAAGTGGCTCAGTGCCGCTACCCTGCTCTGCGTCGAACAGATCTTCTTTGCCATCGCCTTCGTGATTGCCCTGCTGGCGCCGCTGTCGCGCCGCTCTCCCGCCTTGCCCCCACCCAGAAACATATCTCCGCCTGAACGGCGACTTCATCTTACTCTCTGTGTCTGGCGAGAATGAGTTAGCCGCGGTTTACACCACCCTAACTTTCATTTTCAAGAGACAAAAAAATGTCAAACATCATCAAGACCGCCCTGTTGATGGGCGGCCTGCTGTGGCAATCCATGGGATTGGCCAGCGATACCGGCTGGCTTGCCAGCCCCCAGAACGATCACGCCAAAGTGCGGCTGCAAGCGGATACCCGAGATCCCGCCCAAACTCGTGTGCTGCTGAGCCTGGAGCTCGAGTCCGGCTGGAAGACCTATTGGCAGAACCCGGGGGAAGGTGGCATTGCCCCTGAAATCTTCTGGGATGCCCCTCAAGCCACCCAGCAGTGGCACTGGCCCGTGCCGGAGCGATTTGACGTCAGTGGTATCTCGACCCAGGGCTATCAGAAGACCGTCAGCCTTCCTATCACGCTTGCTCACAGCAGCAGCGATGCGCTGACTGGCACCCTGCGCCTTTCGACTTGCAGCAATGTCTGCATTCTGACCGACTACCCTTTTACCCTTGCGCTTGATGGCACTGCGCCGGAAGGGTTCGACTTTGCCTACGCCCAGGCGATGAGCAAGCTGCCACAAACCCTGCCGGATACCGTCATCCTCAACGCGGGTTATCAGCAAAACCAGCTGCAGCTGACCGCCGACAACCCGCAAGGCTGGCAGGATCCCCAGGTTTTCCTCCAGCGTCTGGAAGGGGCCGAATTTGGCAAACCCGAGCTGGAGGTGCAAGGCAACACCCTGATCGCCCGCATTCCGGTCAGCGATGGCTGGCAAGGCGATGCGCCCGACATCCGTAACCAGCAACTCGGGTTCGTGCTGAGCAGTGGTGAACAGGCCTGGCAGAGTGACGCCAGCATAGGTGACCCGCTGACCCTGCCCCAGAGCGCTCACTCCCTTGTCTGGTTGCTGGGCGCCGCCCTGCTGGGTGGCCTTATCCTCAATCTGATGCCCTGCGTGCTGCCGGTGCTGGCACTCAAGCTGGGGTCGGTGTTGCAGCTGGAAACCCGCGAGCGCCGTCCGGTTCGCCTGCAATTCCTGGCGGCCAGTGCCGGCATCCTGGTCTCCTTCTGGGCGCTGGCACTGATGAGCACACTGCTGCGCGCCACCCAGGGAGCGGTCGGTTGGGGTATCCAGTTCCAGAGCGTCTGGTTTATCGGCTTTATGGTGGTGGTGACCCTGCTGTTTTGTGCCAACCTGCTGGGGCTGTTCGAGTTGAGGCTGCCAAGCAACCTCAATACCCGTCTCGCCACCACGGGTGGCAACAGCCTGGGCGGTCACTTTCTGCAGGGGTGCTTTGCCACCCTGCTGGCAACCCCCTGCTCGGCGCCCTTTCTCGGTACAGCGGTCGCCTTTGCGCTCGGAGCACCCCTGGGTCAACTCTGGCTCATCTTCACCGCACTGGGGATTGGCATGAGCCTGCCCTGGCTGCTGATCGCCGCCTTCCCCCGCCTCGCACTCTGGCTGCCGAAGCCGGGCCGCTGGATGGGCCGCCTGCGCATCCTGCTCGGTCTGATGATGCTGGGCTCCAGCCTCTGGCTGCTCAGCCTGCTCGGCAACCATATCGGTCAATTCTGGATGCTGATCCTGATGGCGCTGATGCTGGCTGCCCTGCTGCTGGCCGTGGTGTGGCGCCATGGCATTCGGGGTGTGACCCTGGGACTGGCCCTCACCTGTCTACTGGGTGGAGCCCTGCTGCTGGGCGGCGCCTTTACGATGGAAGGAAAACCCCAGCGAGATACCGTCAACTGGCAGCCACTCTCGGAGCAAGCCATCCAGGACGCGCTGGCGCAGAACAAGCGGGTCTTTGTCGATGTCACCGCCGACTGGTGCATTACCTGTAAAGCCAACAAATTCAACGTGCTGCTGCGAGATGACGTGCAAAAAGCGCTGAGCGCCCCCGATGTGGTAGCCCTGCGCGGGGACTGGAGCCGTCCCTCCGCCAGCATCGCCGATTTCTTGCGCCAGCGCGGCAGCGTAGCCATTCCCTTCAACCAGATTTATGGGCCGGGCCTGCTTGGTGGCGAGATCCTCTCCCCCCTGCTGGACCGACCGACTCTGCTTGGCACCCTGAAGCAAGCAGCCATAGCCCCTTCTCAAGGAGACACCAAATGAAATCGACCCTGCTCACCCTGACCCTGCTGGGCACCCTGCTGACCCAGGCCCTGCACGCAGCCCCCTTCACCCCGGAGCAGGAGTCCCGCATCAAGGAGTTGATCCGCGAGACCCTGGTGGCCAACCCCAAGATCCTCGATGAGGTGGCCGATGCCTGGGAGAAACAGAATGCGGCGGATCAGGCCAGCCAGCTTGGCAACTTCATCAAGGGCAACCAGGATGTGCTGTTCAACAGCGCTACCAGCCCGCGCCTGGGCGCCAAAAACCCCAAGCTGACCCTGGTGTCGTTCACCGACTACAACTGCCCCTTCTGCAAACAGTTCGATCCCCATCTGGCCAGGCTGCTGAAGGCCTACCCAAATGATGTCGGGCTGGTGATCAAGCTGTTGCCGTTCAAGGGGCAGACCTCTGCCAAGGCGGCCCAATACAGCCTGACCCTGTGGCAGCAGGATCCCGCCCGCTTCCTCGCCCTGCACGACAAGCTGATGAGCAAGCAGGGCATGCTGACCGAGGCTGATATCAACAAGGCGCTGGCGGCCACCGGCAACACTGCGCTCAAACCCGAAGCCAGGGCCACCGAGGAGCTGCGCAACAGCCTTCGCATCGGCACGCTGCTGGGGGTGCAAGGGACACCGGCCACATTGATCGGCAACCAGCTGGTGTCGGGCGCCATCCCCTACGAAGAGCTTGAGCAAATCGTGAAAGCCGAACTGGCCAGGAAGGGGTAACCATGGAAGCCAAACCATCCCTCCCCCATCGCCTGCGACGCTGGGGCAAAGAGGCACTCTGGCTGCTGCTGTTTGGCGTGGTCATTTCGACGGCGCTGGACTTCTGGCGCAGCCCGGCGCTGCCAGAAGGCAACCCTCTGCCCACCCTCACCCTGCAAGATGGCACCACCGCCGACCTGCAGGCCATGAGCCGGGACAAGCCGCTGCTGGTCTACTACTGGGCCAGCTGGTGCGCCGTCTGCCGCTTCACCACACCGACCGTGGAGCAGCTCTGGCAGGACGGTGAAAACGTGCTGACGGTGGCACTGCGCTCAGGCAACGCGCAGCAGTTGAGCAAGGGGATGGGCAAAAAGGGGCTGACCTTCCCGACCCATAACGATGAGCGAGGGGACCTCGCCGCCCGCTGGCAGGTGAGCGTCACCCCCAGCTTCCTCATCGTCAAGGACGGCAAGGTGGTGAGTACCACCACAGGCTGGAGCTCGGGTCTGGGGCTGAAACTGCGCCTGGCCTGGGCCAGCCTTCAGTAACCTCTGTGACAACGCCCGGCCTGCCGGGCGTTTTTTCAACCGCCATCACACATGCCCCACCCTCTTCTTGCCAAAATGGCAGCGATCGGAGCTTTTCTCGCATAAGCAACTTGCTTGCCATATCACCTCCTATTCATGGCGGAGCTGGCCTGTTTCCGTTAAAATGACGGGTTTTTGCCGTGCCTGGTTTCTCAAGCTCCACCATCAGGCGCCCGCATTGTGAATTCCAAGATGCCAGTGATGCAGGATCTGCCATGAACAACTACTTTCGGGTACTGGGCGTCAAGTCCAATGCCAGCGAAAACGACATCAAAAAAGCCTATCGACGGCTGTCGAACCAGTACCACCCAGACAAGCTGTTAGGGGCGAGCGAAGAAGAGCGAGAGCTGGCAGCCATCAAGCTGCACCAGGTAAAGCAGGCCTATGAAGTGCTGTCAGACCCGAAACAACGGGCCGCTTTCATCAAGGATTTCAACAACGTCATCGTGACCGATCCCGCTTCTGCCATGCAGGAGATGTGGGACCAATTTTACCCCTGAGGCGCTATGCAGAAAAAATGGGACCAGGCGCGGATCAAAGCGCTGATGAGTGATGCCAGTGAAAACATCGAATCCTACCGGGATCAGGACGACCCCAAGGCGCTGGAGCAATTCACCGGCAAGATGAAGACACTGCTGCTGGCTGACATGAGCATGCTGGAATTCATGCCCGAATACCTGCCGCTGGCCCTCTATGGCCGGGTGCAGTTCCCGGCCAAGGCCAAGCCCGAGTGGAACAAGTGGCTCGGCAGCGGCGTACAACCCTCATGGGACGAATTCAAGGTGTCGGTGGCGTTCAACAATGCCGACCTGCCGCTGGTGAAAGCGGTACGGGCCCAGAGCGAAGATCAGCTGATCGAAGCCTGCGCCGTGCTGTTCCAGCTGGACAACCCGCTGCCGCGCGGCGGCCGCCGTGCCGATGACGACTACGAACTGCGTGACGACGACGATGACGACGGGGAAAACGCTGACGCCGACTACAACGGTGATGGTGACGACGACGGCGATCAAGACATGTACGACGAAGTACGTTTCTAACTTGGGGCAAAGCATGCACAGTCTGATAGAAATTACCGCCATCGAGATCAAAGAGCTGGCCGTGATCGAGCCGAAACAGGCCAGCGAGAAGTTCGAACTGATCGCCAAGACAATGTCTGACGATCAGTTGGCAGAAGTCATTGAACAGATTGATATCGTCACCCTGACCCAGATCAACGGCCAGCACGACATGTCGTTCCCGTCCATCATCTCCGAGCTGATGACCCCGGAGCGGATCCGCGACATCGTCTGCCAGCAGCCCCTCTACTGGGAAGAGGCGATCAAGAACAACGCCGAAGAGCTGCAGCAGCACACCTTCGACTTCCTCAACTACCTGATCCGCACCCAGGACAGCGACGCCAAGCAGGCGGAGATCCTGGAGTGCATCGCCGAGGATCCGGCCGGTCTCTTCTACCTCGCCATCCCCTTCATCGAGTTCTATCGCGGTGAGCGCTTCGAGGATGAAGAGGGCTTCCACGACACGCTGCACGCCGAAGAGGAAGACTTGGAAGAAGCACTCTCCTACAGCGACCGCCAGCAGAGCGAAAATGCCCACGACTACCCGCTGGATGACCCGCGCAGCCTCTTGATGCTGATCCGCGAGCTGACCCCGGACGTGGAAAAAGCTATCAAGGCACTGCTGCGCAATGAGCACTCATCCTGGGAAGGGATCATCAGCAAGTTCGCCAGCGAGCTGGTGATGCAGGCCAAAGATAAGAACGATGCCTCCGACGAGTACGCCGAAGTCGACGACATGTTCAGCTTCCTGGATTGAGGAACCCCGTCATGCAACTAGTCATACGCGATGTCAATCAGGGCCCCTTTCTCACTCAGGTGCTGCGCTTTGGCCGCGAGAGCGAACACTTGAGCGATCAACAGCTGGGCCAGATCAAGGGCAAGGCTGTGCTGATGAGCCTGAAGTTCGCCGACAAGTACTACAACAAGTACAAGATGCATCTGCTGGAACAGGCCGCCCACGACGTCATCGGCGTGGTCAGCCTGGGCCTGCTGGAGCTGTCGCAACGGGATACCGCCAAGGCACTGGCCCTGCTGCAGGCGCCGGAGGGGCCCATCAAGCCGTTCCAGAAGGGCTGGTCCATGCTGATCTCGGTCAGCACCAAGCAGCCCGGTGGCAACAGCCTCTATGGGGATGTGGATGCGCGGCTTTTGGACAAGATCTCCAGCCCGCCGGATGTGGAGGAGTGGCAAGGCTGGCAGGAGTACGAGAAGGCGCTGGTGGAGCATAACAAGGCCCGCCTGATGAGCCTGCTCGATCAGCACTTCTTCGCCTGCGAAAACGACCACCCCACCATGGAGGACAAGCTGGCCGAAGCCCTGCTCTACCGCATCCTCTGCGGCAATGGCAGCGGGGCCGCCAAACTGAAGGTAAAGCAGGATCTCAAGCGCAAACTGGCGCGGGAGATTGAGCTGCAAGAGAAGTGGTACGACACCGACTATCTGGCCGCCCAGCTGGAGCTGCTGCTGGCGGAGCTGCCGGGCGAGCTGATCGCCGGCCTGCGTCAGGAGCTCAGCAAGGGATTCGTCGCCAACCTGCTGCACACCCTGGGCTTTGTGCGCCAGTACCAGTTGCTGCAACAAGAGAACGCCGAGCCGGAGAAGCTCGACAATTTCGAGATGCGCGCCGGTCTCAAGCACCCCCTGCTCGGCTGGCCGCTCTACCACGACTTCTAAGCCAGCTTTGGCTCGGGGCCACTGCCAACGCAGGTGGCAGCAAGCAGGATCTGCCCCGTCATGACCCAACAACGCCCGGCTTGCCGGGCGTTGTTGTATCTGACCACCACAGTGACGAGCGGGGAACACTGGGGGACGAGGTCAGGCCATCCAGGTAGGGTGCAATCAGCGAAGCACACCCGCGTATCAAGAGTGATGCAACTCCCCCTGTTCACGTCCCCGTGGGCTACGGGAACAGGGTTTGAATGAGAGGGTAGTCTCAGCCACGCCCCTCAAGACATCAGTGCGTGATAGTCCACATGGCGCTATCCACCCCGGTTTCACGAAAATCGATGAGCACCGGATACTGTTTGCCGCACCCTTCCACCGTCCAGCGCTCTTGCCAATAACGGCTACCCGGTTCTCCCTTTGGCGGCTGCAACACAACCGGCACAAAGCGCTCTGGCGCTTCACAGCCCTTGGTTGCCACCCAGCCAGCTACACCGACCATGGCATCCTGGATCAACTGCTGATTGGCCAGGGTTCCCTCCTGTTCCGGTTCGGGCGTCTCGGCTTGCGCGTACAAGGCCCAGCAGCAAAACAAGAACGGGACATATTTCATCATCAGATCTCCAGCAGGCAATCGACAAAATTGGTTCGTTTGGGGCTTTTATGATGCACTGAAACACTCCTGAAAAAAATCTCTCTCGGTGCAAGGAGGGATTATCAAGCCGATGCCTCCCTCCCAGATGGTGAGCCGAAGACGGGGGAAAGTCCGGTATTCCTATCGAATCCCCATAGGAACTACCTCGTTAGCGTCATTGGTCCATAGAATGTAAGGAATATAATGAATCCCCCATACCAGCAGCAGGGGCCATGCTGTGAGCAGAAAACCCGACCGTATTACCGCGATGCAGCAGATCATCGATGCAGTGAAGCAGGAATTTCCGCTCTATCAGCCGGATACCTTCAGATGCGGACCAGACAATAGCTGCATCGGCTGCCCCAAGAAGCTGATGGAGCTGGTCGACACTGACTTATCCTATTGGCAATATCAGATAGATAGCGGCATTCCCCCCTCCTTCGACGAGCTCAACCGCTTTGGCAAGCTGTGCAAGAACATCCGCCGGGCGCTGATGCGCAATGGTCGGATCCCCGCCTGATACTTTGCATCTGCATCTGATAAGGTTTACCGACAGGCCCAGATAGGGCACAAACGAGAAGGAGAGGAAGATGACCCAGGAGCGGATCCAGACCCGATATAGACTGGCGGGCACCTTTACCACTCAGGCCGAGCGGGAGCAGGCCATCGCCCGGGCGATAGAGGCCCACAAACAGGACTTCTTCCCCCTGCTGGAACGACTGGTAGATGTGGGTGACAATCGGGTCAAGCTCAGCCAGAAAGATCCGCTGCGGGTACTGGGGGTGGAGCTCGACAAGGCTTACACAGGGGGCAGCGCCCGCCTCAACTACGAATCCAATTTCGCCGAGGGCTGCCGCCTTATCGACGAATATGACCAGCACCAGACCAGCGTGCCCTTTCGCCTGGAAGGTGATGAGCTTGTCTTCGACCTTGAGCTGCCCATAGCGTGGAATTTCAATAATTGAAGGCTCGGCGGTGCAATTCACCTTGTTTATTGCACCAGCAGCATATGTGAAGTCGATGGGGTGTCAGTCATGGTGCTACGGGCCGAATGAAGCGGCTGTCAGGAAGGCGTGAGCCCGCGAAAGAAGGGATTTACACCTTGATGGTTGGCATTTAAATAAAGATGCAAGAGCCGCCAATTAACTTAGCCATCTGGTATAGGGTTGTTTCCAGGACAACAAATTGAAATATCGAGGGTCACCATGCGTGAGCATCAATCTGCAGCAATACCGGTATTGAATGACAGTGATTACTATGGTTTCGAGCGCAAAAGTGCCGGGGATTTTCCCTTTTATCGCGAGGGGCCCCATGCATTATCTGCCCGTCGCTGGGTACTGATCCTGCTTGGTGTAGCCCTGGGTTTCTCGATGCTGACGGTGCCTGTCGCATTTTTTAAAACCACCATGGGTGGCTTTGTTCCCGCCATCCTGTTCCCGCTTATCCCACTGGCTGTGCTCGCCATGATGGTGGGTAAAGGGTGGCGAGCACTGTTTCGCACGCCGACATGGCGGGATGTTCTGTTGATGGTGGCCATTGTTGGCGCCAATATTCTGGTCTCCTTTACCGTTGCAATCTTGCTGCAGCTGCTTTTCAAGATGAATACCAATCCGGTCAATACTCTGCTGGCAGGGGCATCCGATACGGCACTCATCCTCTTTTATTTAAAAACGGTCCCGCAACTCTTCGGTGAGGAGGTGGTCTCCATATTGCCGTTTCTGGCTGTGCTCTGGTTTTGTCACCAAACACTCGCCATGACGCGCAAGCGTGCCATTATTACCGCCTGGCTCTGTACTGCGCTTATCTTCGGTGCGTTGCATCTGCCCACTTATGAGTGGAATTTTGTGCAATGTTTTCTGGTCATCGGGACGGCCCGCATTGTGCTGCTAAGTGGCTACATCATTACCAAAAACATTTGGGTATCAACCGGCGCACACATTATCAATGACTGGCTGCTGTTTACCATCATGGCGGCTTTTCTGGGCGCTCACGCCGCCGGGTAGGACGTAGGGTGCAATAAGCGAAGCGCATTGCACCGGCAACCTCGCGGGGTCAATCACGGTGCAATTCACCTTGTTCATTGCACCCGACGGTTACCTCCCCTCACCCTAACCCTCTCCCAAGGGGAGAGGGGACAAGTACCTGCCAACCTTTGGCCGTAGCTGTCACGCCATTCCAAAATCGCTGCGATCTGGGCTCCCCTCTCCCTCTCTTTGCCATAAACAGGGGGAGAAGGGCTGGGGATGATGGGGCACACCCAATCACAACAGAAGCCACCGACAAGCAGCATAACGTTAAAGAAAACAGAGAGAAGTAGGGTCGATTAGCGAAGCGTAGTCGTCCGCACCGCAATCTCGGTGGCTATAGACATAGAGAAGAGATCAGCTGGAGCACCAGCAGAATTACGGCAACCTGTTTTCGCTAGATAAAAAATCAGACAGGGATCACGATAAGAAATCAGTCAGTTCAGGTAAACTATTACTAGATATTTAAATAACTTCAACGGTTACATTTTATGAAATAAAAATTCATTCACAACACGCAAATTAAACAACAATCCATCTCATAAAAACACTAACAGCCAGATCAGAAATAACATGGAAGAAAAAGCCCTCTCTTTTCACGATTTATATCGTCACGCCGAGATTGACCATTCACTTATAACAACAGAACTAACTCCTTTCCAAATTTTTTCATTAAAAAATGACTGTAAAGAAAGTTGGCTTTTTAACAAAAATGATATCGAATTTAAACTATATCAAACCCTCCTTAAATTCGAGAGTAATGACACTAATTACAATGAGAGATATGGAATAGAAAAAGCTGTTGATGCTTATGTTCGAGTCTTGGTGAAATGTGAATTCATAAAAAGGCTAATAAATGCTAAAAAATACGACAACCACTTAAAAATAAAAGAGTTTAACTGGAATGGAATTTTCGTATCGTCCTACTTTGGTACAAATGATATCTTAAATGCACCTTTTTTTGAAATTTATACCATGTATGATACTAACATAATAAATCTGGAAAGAACTCATTTATATGAGATTGCAATAGACCTTGTTGCAACTAATAAATGTAGAAGCTACCTATTAGGTGAAATTCTTTATCACAGAACAAAGCTGATCGAAAAAACCAACGAAAAATTAGACTATACACTTCGCTTGGTGTATGAAACAAACAAGAAAATAAATTATACGTTAGTATTCTCTATAATACTTTCACTTTTAATTTTGTTAATTAAATGATAATTAAAAAATTTAATTACTCTTCCGATTATCCAAAATTAGATGGGGAAATATGATAACTCTATATGTAATAGGAAATGGTTTTGACCTTCACCATAGGTTACCAACAAGTTACTCTTATTTTCACCAAGAAAATAATGAGCTGCTTGATGGCTTGTCCGATTATTTCCCAAATAACCATGATGAAACCCCTTGGCATAACTTTGAAGAGAACTTAGGAAAATATGATTCTGAGATTATTTTTAGTGAATGCGATCATTTAGATATTGGGGATGAAAAATTTAAACTCAGTATGTTATATGGGCTAGAAGATGAACTTGCCGAACAAACAGAAAACATAGTATCGAATTTACAAGATGCATTTTCAGAGTGGATAAATTCCATTGAAATAGATCCCAATGAAATAGCTGAACGTCTAAACCTAGAATCTAACTCGTTGTATCTATCATTTAACTACACAACAACCTTAGAGAAAATATACAACATCTCAAAAGAGTCGATTCTTTATATACATGGCTGTGCAGAAAGATATGATGACTTGATTTTTGGACATGGTTTGAATATCGATGAAGAACTAGAATTTGATGAAAGTGGCGAAAGTCTAAGAACGCCATTTAGTGATGCAATCGCATCCTCTAGATATCCGTTAAGTGCACTGAAGAAACCAGTTGTAGAAATAATAAATAAAAACAGTATTTTCTTTTCATCCTTATCTAATCTAGAGCGAGTGTTAATTATTGGCCACTCCATTGGTTGTGTAGATCACCCTTATTTTATAAAAATAAAAGACAATGTATCAGACAATTGTCAGTGGGTAGTAAGTTACTACAATGATAAGGATATGGAAGAACACAAGAAAAATTTAAGTTCTTGTGGGATTGAAATTAAGAATATAACCCTATTGTCTATTTCAGACCTTAATGCTTATTTTAAACATATATAGAAGGGCGCTTTCGCGCCCTTTCTATATTAATTACCCTTCCTGACTTTCCTCCACGACCGGCTCGGCGGCGGGTTCAATCTCGATGCGGTCTACCCGCTGCAAGCCACGGGGCAGCTTGGCGCCGCGGCGGCCGCGTTCGCCGCGGTAGTAGTCGAGATCGGCAGGTTTGAGGGTCAGCTTGCGCTTGCCGGCGAACAGGGTGACATATTGCCCCTGCGGGATAATGGCGGCCATCACCATAAACTCTTCCCGCGCCTTGACTCGCGCCGACGGTATGCTGATCAGCTTGTTACCCTTGCCCTTGCCGAGCACCGGCAGGGTGTTGAGCGGGAACAACAGCATGCGCCCCTCGTTGGAGATGGCCATGCAGAGATCGGTCTCCGGCGAACCAATCTTCTGGGGAGCCATCACCAGGCCCCCTTCCGGCACTGTGAGCAGCGCCTTACCGTTCTTGTTCTTGCCGATGAGATCGTCATAGGTACAGACGAAGCCGTAACCGGCATCCGAGCAGATGAGATACGGTTCCCCCTCGTTGCCCATCACCAGATGGCGCACCTCTTCCCCTGCGCCCAGCGCAAAGCGGCCGGTGAGCGGCTCACCCTGACTGCGGGCAGATGGCAGGGTGTGGGCTTCCAGTGCATAGGTGCGCCCCAAGGTGGAGAGGAACACCGCCTGCTGATTGCTGCGACCGCAGGCGTGGGCAAGATAGCCATCACCCGCCTTGTAGGAGAGGCCTGCCACGTCCACGTCGTGGCCCTTGGCGGCCCGAACCCAGCCTTTATCGGAGAGAATGACAGTGACCGGCTCGCTTGGGGTCAGCTCTTTTTCGGTCAGTGCCACAGCGCTGGCACGCTCCACCAGCGGAGTGCGGCGATCGTCGCCGTACTTCTCGGCATCCGCCAGCAGCTCCTTCTTGAGCAGGGTGTTGAGGCGACGCTCGGAGCCCAGCAGCAGTTCGAGCTTGTCGCGCTCTATGGCCAGTTCGTCCTGCTCGGCACGCAGCTTGAACTCTTCCAGCTTGGCCAGATGGCGCAGTTTGAGCTCGAGGATAGCCTCGGCCTGGGTCTCGCTGATGTTGAAGCGCTCCACCATCACCTTGCCCGGCTCATCCTCGGTGCGGATGATCTCGATCACCTCGTCGATGTTGAGATAGGCCACCAGCAAGCCTTCGAGGATGTGCAGGCGAGCCAGCACCTTGTCGAGGCGATACTGCAGGCGACGGCGCACCGTCTCGCGGCGGAAAATGATCCACTCGGAGAGGATCATCTTGAGGGTCTTCACCTGGGGGCGGTTGTCCAGCCCCAGTATGTTGAGGTTGACGCGATAGTTCTTCTCCAGATCCGTGGTGGCGAACAGGTGGGCCATCAGCGCCTCCATGTCCACCCGGTTGGAGCGGGGGATGATCACCAGACGGGTCGGGTTCTCGTGGTCCGATTCGTCCCGCAGGTCGGTGACCATGGGCAGCTTCTTGGCCACCATCTGGGCGGCGATCTGCTCCATGATCTTGGCGCCGGAGGCCTGATGGGGCAGCGCCGTGATGACGATGTCGCCATCCTCCTCGTTCCACACAGCCCGCTGCTTGATGGAGCCCTTGCCGGTCTCGTAGATTTTGCGGATGTCATCGCGCGGCGTGATGATCTCGGCGCTGGTCGGGTAGTCCGGCCCCTGAATGTGCGCCATCAGCGCATCCAGCCCGGCATTGGGGTTGTCGAGCAGCTCGGCACAGGCGTAGGCCACTTCCCGCGCGTTGTGGGGCGGAATGTCGGTCGCCATGCCCACGGCTATGCCTGTGATGCCGTTGAGCAGTATGTGCGGCAGGCGGGCGGGCAGCACCACCGGCTCTTTCATGGTGCCATCGAAGTTCGGCGTCCAGTCCACAGTGCCCTGGCCGAGCTCGGAGAGCAGCAGCTCGGAGAAGCGCGACAGCCGCGCCTCGGTATAACGCATGGCGGCGAAGGATTTGGGATCGTCCGGCGCCCCCCAGTTGCCCTGACCGTCCACCAGCGGGTAGCGGTAGGAGAAGGGCTGGGCCATCAGCACCATGGCTTCATAACAGGCGCTGTCGCCGTGAGGGTGGTATTTACCCAGCACGTCACCCACGGTACGGGCGGATTTCTTGTGCTTTGAGAGGGCCGACAGACCCAGCTCGCTCATGGCGTAGATGATGCGCCGCTGCACGGGTTTTAGGCCATCGCCGATGTGCGGCAAGGCCCGATCCATGATGACGTACATGGAGTAGTTCAAGTAAGCCTGTTCGGTAAAGGTGCGCATTGGCTGGCGCTCTACCCCGTCCAGACTGAGCTCGATAGCATCACTCATGTGATAGTTCTCTTTCGGTTCGGGAGCCGCCACAGGGCGACTCCGGCTAAATGCTTGCTGGCCCGCACAGGACCAGCCGACGGCTTAGATGATGGCGAGGTTGCCCTTCTCTTCCAGCCACTCGCGGCGATCCGGGGCACGTTTCTTGGCCAGCAACATGTCCATCAGTTGCAGGGTCTCGTCCCCCTCCTCCAGCTCGCCCATGGTGAGCTGCACCAGACGGCGGGTATTGGGATCCATGGTGGTTTCCCGCAGCTGTTTCGGGTTCATCTCGCCCAGACCCTTGAATCGGGTCACCATCACCTTGCCCTTCTTCTTCTCGGCCTCGACCCGCTGCAGCACGCCGTTCTTCTCGTCCTCATCGAGGGCGTAGAACACCTCCTTGCCGATGTCGATCCGGTAGAGCGGCGGCATGGCCACATAGACGTGGCCATGATTGACCAGGGTGCGGAAGTGCCTCACGAACAGGGCGCAGAGCAGGGTGGCGATGTGCAGACCGTCCGAGTCCGCATCCGCCAGTATGCACACCTTGCCGTAGCGCAGGCCGGAGAGATCTTCGGAGTCCGGATCCAGGCCGATAGCCACAGAGATATCGTGTACTTCTTGCGAGGCGAGCACCTGACCAGCCTCCACCTCCCAGGTGTTCAGGATCTTGCCGCGCAGGGGCATGATGGCCTGAAATTCGCGATCCCGCGCCTGCTTGGCGCTGCCGCCCGCTGAGTCACCCTCCACCAGGAACAATTCACCTTGCATGGGGTCGGCGCAGTTGCAGTCGGTGAGCTTGCCGGGCAGCGCCGGGCCCTGGGTGATTTTCTTGCGCACCACCGTCTTGGCGGCGCGCAACCGGCGCTGAGCGCTGGAGATGCAGATCTCGGCGATCTGCTCCGCCAGCTCGGTGTTGCTGTTGAGGAACAGGCTGAAGGAGTCCTTCACCACCCCCGACACGAAGGCCGAGCTCTGGCGCGACGACAGCCGCTCCTTGGTCTGACCGGCGAACTGGGGATCCTGCATCTTGATGGAGAGGATGTAGGCGCAGCGATCCCAGATGTCTTCAGGGGTCAGCTTGACCCCGCGCGGCAACAGGTTGCGGAACTCGCAGAACTCGCGCATGGCGTCGAGCAGGCCCTGACGCAGGCCGTTGACGTGAGTACCGCCCTGCGGCGTCGGGATCAGGTTCACATAGGATTCGGCGAGGCACTCACCCCCTTCCGGCAACCAGCACAGCGCCCAGTCCACCGCAGACTGCTCTGTGCTGAAGGCGCCGACGAAGGGCTGCTCCGGCAGGCAGGTGAACTGCTTGACCGCATCGACCAGGTAATCCTTGAGGCCATCCTCGTAGCACCACTCCAGCTTGATGCCGGTGTTCTTGTCGAGGAACTTGATGGTGAGGCCGGGGCAGAGCACGGCCTTGGCCTTGAGCAAGTGCTCCAGCTTGGTGACCGAGAAGCGGGGCGAGTCGAAATAGCTCGCTTGCGGCCAGAAGCGCACCCGGGTGCCAGTGTTGCGGCGCCCGCAGGTGCCGGTGATGGTCAGCTCCTGCACCTTGTCGCCGCGCTCGAAGGCGATGTCATAGACCTGGCCATCGCGGCGCACCGTCACCTCGACCCGATCGGAGAGGGCGTTCACCACAGAAATGCCCACCCCGTGCAGACCGCCGGAGAACTGGTAGTTCTTGTTGGAGAACTTGCCCCCCGCGTGCAGCTTGCAGAGGATCAGCTCCACACCACACACCCCCTCCTCCGGGTGAATGTCGACCGGCATGCCGCGGCCATCATCGATCACCTCGAGGGACTGGTCTTCAAACAGGGTCACCTCCAGAGTACGGGCGTGGCCCGCCAGCGCCTCATCGACGCTGTTGTCGATGACCTCCTGGCCGAGGTGATTGGGCCGGGTGGTGTCTGTGTACATGCCGGGGCGACGACGCACCGGTTCGAGGCCATTGAGGACCTCAATGGCATCCGCATTGTATTGAGTGGACATGGAGGGCCTTGCGAATTGACGTTTGGGGAGAATCTTACTCGTTGGGAGGGCCTTGGACAAACCCGACGGCGGGAAAGGGTGATCCAGACAGGGGCCGACAAGATACTGAGCCGGGATCAGATGCGCCTGACGCCACAGAGAGTGCCTGTGTCAGCCTGGAGAAGGAGACATTGAAACCAAAAGACGCTGCCACCCTGATGATGACATCTGCGGATGACGCCCTTGTGGCTATTTCCCTCGATCCGCCGGATGGTTGATCCCGTCGCGCAGCGGCACCTCAGCCAGCTCGAACGGGTTGACCCCCTCCAGACAGGCAAGGTTGTAACCATACTCGGCCGGGTTGGATCGACGTTGATGATGGGTATAGATGCCGCAGACGCTGCAGAAGTAGTGCTTTGCGGTGCGGGTGTTGAACTGGTAGCAGCGCAGTTCGACCTCCCCTTGCAGGATGCGTATGCCGTCCAGCGGCACAGAGGCGACGATGGCGCCCCGTCGCCGGCAGAGGGAGCAGTCGCAGCGACGGGGATCCACCACCCCATCCGGCAAGGTAAGTTCCAGTACCACGGCCCCGCAGTGGCAGCTGGCCCTGTGCTTTTCCTCAATCCGGGTATTGCCAATGCGTTTGATCATCCAGCCTCCTTGCTAGCTGATGCGCCCTCCAATCGGGTCAGTCGAACAGGGTATCGCGCCGTCCTTGCAACAGATGGCCATGCAGGGTGCGCAGTTGGGACGCCACCACCCGATGACGGGAGAGTTCAGGCAAGTCGTCGATGGGGAAGTAACCTGCACCTTGTGTTTCATCGGTTTCGCCGAGCAGCTGACCGCCGATCACCTCGCACAAAAAGAAAGCCTTGTGGGCGTGGGGCAGCTGGGGCGGATGGGGGTGCTTGAGCTTGTCGAACAGAGCCAGCAGCTGCACGGCCCGACATTCGAGGCCAGTCTCTTCAACGACCTCGCGCACCACGGCACCGGCTGGCGAGTCCCCGATATCACACCAGCCGCCGGGCAGGGTCCAGCAACCGTCGCTGCGCTCCTGCACCAGCAGGATATGGCCAGCCTTATCAACGATAAGGCCTCGTACATCCAGCTTGGGAGTGGGGTAGCCGCGATCGAGGTCGATCCACTCGGCGATGGCGTCCGGTTTCAGGTCGCTATGACTGGCAATCAGGGCGACCGTGGCCGCTCTGAGCGCCTCAAAGCGGCCAATCTCGAAGGGATCCCTGGAGTAGGTGAGGCCGGCCTGCGCTGTGGCCAGCACCTGTTCCAGAAAGGTGGCCAGCGGCGGTTGCATCGCTAGAGCCCGAGGAAGTGGATGATCTGGGCGGGATAGCGTTCAAACCCGGTGAAGGCGTGATTGCCGCCGCACTCCAGCGAGAGACGGGCGAACTGATATTCGGTCAGCGCCTTGCGATAGTCGAGCACCTCGTCCTCCTGCTGTTGCAGGATCCAGAGCCGTTCAGGCGCCACCACAGATACCGCCAGTGCCTTCAGTTCGTCCATGTGTACCGGCAGCAGCTCATAGCGCTCGTTGGTATAAGGATTGGTCTGGGGGCCCAGATAGTCGCAGAGCAGCTCATGGGGGCGCACCGCCGGATTGATCAGGGCCGCGCGGCAGCCATAGCGCTCGGCCACCCGGGTCGCCATAAAACCGCCGAGCGAGCTGCCCACGGCGCCGAGCTTGAGATGGGCGCCATGACGGGTACTGACATCTTCGATGATTTGTTCGATGGCAGCCCAGGCAGCGGCAGGCGTATTGGGCTGGGCCGGAATAATGACCTCGATGTCGGGTCTGTATTCGGCCACCCAGGCAGCCATCTGCTGTGCCTTGGCAGAGCCTGGCGAAGAGTTGAAACCGTGCAGATAAAGGAGAACCGACTTCATGCAATGCTCTCCTCAATAACCGGTGGCATCGGGGTCTGGCACAAACTGCCCCACTGGCAGGCGCCACACCTGGCTCGCCACCCGGCCATCGGGATGCAGGGTGAGATAGCGCCAGCCCGGGCCGGACTCATCCAGCGCGAAACCATCGCTGAGCGGTTTGAACTGGATGCAGGTGGAGGGGCTGGCAATCAGCCGCACCCCGCGGTGCACCTCGTCAAACTCCTGATGGACATGGCCAAACAAGATGGTTTTCTGCTGGGGATGACGAGCCAGCACGGCGAACAAGTCGTCTGCATTCTTGAGATTGTGCTGATCCAGCCAGGCGCAACCGACCGGCACAGCCTGATGGTGCAGGGCGATCAGGGCGTGGCGCTCGGGATGTTGACGCAGTGCACTGTCCAGCGCCGCCAGTTGGTGATCCCCCAGCACGCCATGGGGTTTGCCGCGTACCTGGGTATCCAGCAGCATCACTTGCCAGTGTTCGCCCACCAGTTGCTTGGCCTCGCTGATCCCGGCCGCATGCAGGTACTCGGTCATCAGGGGGCCGTCGTCGTGGTTGCCTGGCAACCAGTAGATGGGGCGCGCCAGCGGGGCCATCATGCTGGCAAAGCGCTGGTAGGACTCCGGACTGTGATCCTGCGACAGATCGCCAGTCGCCAGGATCAGGTCGAACGGGTACTCATTGACCTGCACCTGTTCCAACACGGCAGCCAGGCTCTCTGCGGTGCGCACAGCCAATAGCCTCCCCTCGGCACTCGCGAAGAGATGGGTGTCGGTAATTTGTAACAGGCGCACACTGCCGTCCTGCGCCTGGGGTAGCTCTGTTTCCAAAATCACGCTTCTTTGTATAAGTTCAACTAGAGGATTAGAGGATGTTGATCAAGCTGGTACCATGTCTGAGACAAAATCTTAGCCAATCGGCCAGAAACAGATTTACCTGCTCCTTTTCATCCCGCTGGTGCATTTTTTTATTGGGATAATCATAACGTGGTTGCAACCTCGAAATCTGTTGCGCCGCACACACTTCCGCCATCCGCACGTCATGATACAAACGAATCTCGATGCGAGCCTGCAAGTAGCTCGGCAATTCCGGGTTGTGCTGTGCCAGGATCACCTGACTGGTAAAGCGGCTCTCCTCGCTGACGATGAGCTGGAACTGCAACCCGTTGCCCACCTGATAGCGGCGTTCGGCCCCGACTGTGCCACCGGGTGGCAGCAGTTTCATCAAGGCCATATAGTTCACCTCGCAGGTGCGCTGCAAGGACATCAAATCAGGCACATAGCGCTTGCCCTGCTGCTGGACGCGCACCACCTCAGCGCTCCGCCAGCCAGCGAGCCCGCAGCTCGCCGTGATTGAGGGCCAGCCACTGCAGTGCGATGACGGAAGCCGCATTGTCGATGCGCCCCTCCTTTAGCCAGGCATAGGCCTGTTCACGACTCACCACGTGAACCCGGATATCCTCGCCCTCTTCCGCCAAACCGTGGATCCCTTCGGCCTTGCTGGCATCCACCTCGCCCACATAGACCTCGATACGCTCGGTACTGCCGCCCGGGCTCACCAGATAACTGATGGCATGCTCGCAGCGACCGACCTCAATCCCCGCCTCTTCCACCGCTTCCCGGCGCACCACCACCTCGGCAGTCTCCCCTTCATCTATGATGCCGGCCACCAGCTCCAGCAGCCAGGGGGTGGAACTGGTCTCGATGGCGCCGATGCGAAACTGCTCCACCAGCACTATCTGGTCGCGCACAGGATCATAGGGCAGCAGCGCGGCCGCATGGCCGCGCTCGAACAGCTCGCGCACTATGGGCTCATTCCAGCCCCCCGCAAATAACCTGTGTTGCAGGCGATAGACATTTACTTTGAAGAAGCCGTTATATCCCGATGATTTCTCGATAATTTTTACATCATCAGCAGAATAGTGACGGGTTTGGGGCAAGGCTTGCTGCGACATACGAGACTCCCGCCAGCTTGACTTGGCTCGGTTTGACCATAAAATCCGAGAACATGAATGAACATTCATTCACTCGTTCCCGACGGAGATGAGGGATGGATTTTAGCAGTCACAGGGCATTTGGCTAGGCACGAGGGGGAGAAAACTCCCCCTCGTGCTTGACGTTCCTGTCGCTGGAAAAGAGACAGTTATCATAATATTTTGCTTATAGTAGAGTGATTAAGCTGAAATCAAGCTTGCTCAGTGACAATACCCCTCCTTCATCCAGCGACAGCTTTGGGTTAATACATAAGGTTAAAACGATCTATGAAAAGAACACTCTTGTCAGCCATGGTGTTGCTGGGCGTCAGCGCCGGCGCCCACGCCGAGAACCTGCTCGATATTTACCAACAAGCCCAGATCAAGGACACCCAACTGCAGGAATCCAAGGCCAAGCGTGACCAAGCCTTCGAGAAGATCAATGAATCCCGCGCAGCCCTCTTGCCGCAAATCAAGCTGGGAGCCGGCCTGAACTACCTGCAAAACAAGGGTGATACCCAGACCAACAGCAACGCCACTGGCTCCCTCTCGCTGGATCAATCTATCTATCGTCGCAGCAACTGGGTCAACCTGGACCTGACCGAGAAGAGCGCTACCCAGTCCGACGTGGCCTACAACCTCGAAATCCAGAATCTGATGCTGCGCACCGCCCAGGCCTATTTCAACGTGCTCAAGGCAATGGACACACTGGAATTCGTCCGCGCCAACAAGGCCGCCGTAGAACGTCAGCTGGAACAGACCCAGCAGCGCTTCGAAGTGGGCCTGACCGCCATCACGGACGTGCATGAGGCCGAGGCCGAGCGCGATCAGGCACTGGCGGACGAGATCAATGCCGAGAACACGCTGGACAACAGCTACGAGAGTCTGCGCGAGCTGACCGGCATCGACCACCGTCAGCTGGACGTACTCAATACTGAGCGTTTCAGCCCGCAGAAGACGCCGTTCAACTCCGACAAATGGCTGGAGCTGGCACTGGACAAGAACCTGCAACTGCACAGCGCCCGCATCGGCAAGGATATCGCCAAGGAGCAGATCGATCTGGCCAAGACCGGTCACGAGCCGACGCTGGATCTGGGTGCCGGTCTCTCCAGCACCTATAGCGACTACAAAGACGAGATCCGCAACCCCGAGAGCAACAGCAATCAGGGCAACATAGGCCTGAACTTCAAGCTGCCGCTCTACACAGGTGGCGCGACCACCTCCCAGGTCAAGCAGTCCCAGTTCAATTACGTGGCGGCCAGCGAGCAGCTGGAGCGCAGCTTCCGCTCAGTGCAGAGCACAGTACGCTCCTCCTACAACAACGTGAACGCCAGCATAGGTTCGGTACGCGCCTACGGCCAGTCCGTCATCTCCGCCGACAGCGCCCTCAAGGCCACCGAAGCGGGCTATGAAGTCGGTACCCGCACCATAGTCGACGTGCTGGACTCTACCCGCAAGCTCTACCAGGCCAAGCAGAAGCTCTCCGAAGCCCGTTACAACTACATTCTCAGCATCCTCTCCCTCAAGCAGGCCGCCGGCACGCTGGAGCAGAAAGATCTGGAGGAAGTAAACCAGGGGCTGATACCCGCCGCTCAGGTCAAGAACAAGTCCTGATCCCGACTCGTATCCAGTAAAAAGGCGACCCCAGGGTCGCCTTTTTGTTATCCGCTTTCTGTTGCCCGCACCGGCCGGTTCTCTTGCCACAGGCTGGTGAACGCCGCGAGACTTCCATACTCCGGTGCGGGCCAGACATAAAAAACCCGGCCGGGGCCGGGTTTTGACTCATCCGCGTTCGCGGATGGTCTTGATGATGTCGCTGGTGGAGCAGCCATCTTCGAAGTTGAGCACGCGCACCTCGCCACCGTTGGCGGTCACTTCATCATAACCGGCGATATCCTTCGGCTTGTAGTCCCCCCCCTTGACCAGCAGGTCGGGCAGCACTTCGGCGATCAGCCGCTGGGGCGTATCTTCAGCGAAGGGCACCACCCAGTCCACGGCGCCCAACGCGGCCAGCACGGCCATGCGACGGTCGGTCGAATTGACCGGACGACCGGGTCCTTTCAGGCGACGGACGGAGTCATCGGTATTGACCGCCACTATCAGGCGATCCCCCAACTTGCCGGCATTGGCGAGGTAAGAGACGTGACCGGCGTGCAGTATGTCGAAGCAACCGTTGGTCATCACCACCTTCTCGCCACGCAGGCGGGCAGCCTGCACGGCAATCTTGAGCTGGGCCTCGGACATGACGCCGAAACCGGTCTCCTGCTCGGTGTAAAGAGCATTGGCAAGCTCCACCGGGCTGACGGTGGAAGTACCCAGCTTGCCGACCACGATACCGGCGGCGGTATTGGCCAGGGCACAGGCCTCGTCCAGACTCATGCCGGCGGCCAGCGAGGTGGCCAGGGTGGAGATGACGGTATCACCGGCACCGGTCACGTCGTAGACCTCGTGGGCCTGGGCCGGCAGGTGCAGCTCTGGCTGACCTTCGCGGATCAGGGTCATGCCGTTTTCGGAACGGGTAACCAGCAGGGCCTCCAGCTCGAAACGCTTGACCAGCGCCAGTCCCTTGGCGACCAGATCCTCTTCCCCCTTCACCTTGCCCACCACGGCTTCGAACTCGGACATGTTGGGGGTCAGCAGGGTGGCGCCGCGATACTTCTCAAACTCGGTCCCCTTGGGATCGACCAGCACAGGAATACCGGCGGAGCGGGCACGCTGGATCATGCCGGGTACGTCGTTGAGGGCTCCCTTGCCATAATCGGAGAGGATCATCACGTCGCTGTTGGGCAGCGCCTGCTCCACCTTGTTCATCAGCAGAGTGGAGTCGACATCGTGGAAAGCCTCTTCGAAGTCGAGGCGCAGCAGTTGCTGGTTGCGGGAGAGCACCCGCAGCTTGGTGATGGTCGGATAGTCGGCCAGACGAACGAAATCACAGGCGACCTTGACGCCAGCCATCTGGCCAGCAAGGGCATCGGCCGCTTCATCCTGACCGGTCAGGCCAAGCAGAACGGCATGAGCGCCCAGAGCGGCGGAGTTGAGGGCCACGTTGGCGGCGCCACCCGGGCGCTCCTCAATGTGCTCAACCTTGACCACAGGCACCGGTGCCTCAGGCGATATCCGGCCGGTGGGGCCATGCCAATAGCGGTCCAACATGACATCGCCAACGACCAGAACGCGGGCTTTTGCAAACTCGGGCAGGGTGATTTTCATCTGTATCGACTCTCAAAACCTGAAAAATCAGCCGCCGATTTTATCACACTCTTTTGCGGGGTGTGAAAAAAGCACGCGGCCCTGCTTCGCTACCGTGAGCCGACACAGTGAGCAGACATGGACCAGCCATGTCAGCTCTGACCAGGCGAGAGGCCATTCGCACCCGACCCCGCTTTTCGGCTAGAATCCCCCGATTGCCAGTAAAACTATCCAATCAGGATATCCACGAGCCTTTATCGCCTCCCCTTTTTGGCTGGACTCTCCAGATCATGGCGATTGCGAACAAGAGATTTTTCATGGCCCACGAACACGCCCCTCGCCTCGAACCCCATCTGTTCCATCCCCGTTACTGGGGGAGCTGGATTGGCCTCAGCCTGCTTTGGCTGCTGGTATTGTTGCCCTGGCGCAGCCAGATGTGGTTGGGCCGTCAACTGGGCACCCTGGCCCGCGTATTGTTGAAATCCCGCGTCAAAATTGCCCGCCGCAACCTTGAACTGGCCATGCCGGAATTGACCAAGGATGAGCGGGAGAAGCTGCTCAGGCAGAATTTCGAAAGCGTTGGCTGCGCCATCTTCGAAGTGGGTATGGCCTGGTTCTGGCCCGACTGGCGCATGCGCAATCTGATGAAGGTAGAAGGGGAAGAGCACGTCATCGCCGCCATGGAAAAGGGTCAGGGCATGCTGCTGCTCTCCTGCCATTTTCTGACGCTGGAGCTCAACGCCCGCTGCTTCGGCTTGGTCAGGCCGGGGGTTGGCGTCTACCGCCCCAACACCAATCCTGTCCTGGAATATGCCCAGTACCACGGTCGCTGCGCCTCCAACAAATATCTGGTGGACCGCATGGACGTGAAGGGAATGATCAAGGCGCTGCGCAACGGCGATGCCCTCTGGTATGCCCCGGATCACGACTACGGCTCCCACGCCAGCGTGTTCGTCCCCTACTTCGCCGTTGAGCAGGCGGCCACCATCACAGGGACCGCCACCCTGGCCCGGGTGAAAAACACAGTTACCCTGCCCTGCTACAACATTCGCACAAAAGAGGGCTATGTCTTGCACATAGGCGCCCCTCTGGCGGACTACCCCAGCGGCGATGACGTGGTCGATGCCACCCGTGCCAACAAAGAGATAGAGGCCGCAGTACGCAAGGCCCCCGAGCAGTACATGTGGCTACATCGCCGCTTCAAGACCAGACCGAGCCCGGATGACATTGGATACTATTGAGTAAGAAAAAGATGAAAAGACCGCCGAAAGGCGGTTTTTTATGGCCTGCCGCCCACAAAGGGTTTTCATTCGTAGCTGAATATTTTATTAATAACCCTGCCGAGCGGCGGGCGGCCCCCGCCAGGAACAATAAAGCGAACGAAGGGAAGCGAACATGAAAGCCACTCTTTTACTGGGCGCCCTGTGCGTATTGACCGGTTGCAGTCACCAGACCCAGAGCGTGCACCTCACCTCACTCCCCCTGAGCAACATCACGGATGTGAATGCCCAGTGGACCCCCCTGACCAGAGTGGAGTCACGCTATCCCAAGGAGGCCATTCTGGCCGAAAAGATGGGATGCACCTCACTCGAGTATGTGATCAATGAAGCGGGTCAAGCCGAGCAGATCCGCGTACTGGCTCGCAGTGACGAACAGTTCAGCGAGGTCGCCATAGAAACGCTGCAACAGTGGCAGTGGCAGGCGACTACCGCCAATCCGGACCATACCCCCATCAAGTCCCAGACCCGATTCGAGTTCTGTATCGAGCACAACGGCCAGCCCTGTGACACCAGCGGGCTGGCGCAACTCTGCCAGGGGGAAGACATGGTCCGCAGCACAGGACTGGTCTACACCCAAGTCTGAAGCCTTCGCCTGTGATGAGAGTGTCGACCATGAAAAAGGTGAGCCCGGGCTCACCTTTTTCGTCACTACCCGTCACGCCCGCCGGGCACAAGCATCATGCAGTAGCGTGCAACCAGGCGGCGATGGCCAGTTGCAGCCGCACATAGTCAGCCCGATGGAAGAGAGCAGACAGTGCCGTCTGCCACTCAGGTTCGGCCACGTCTTGCGCCAGCAAGGCCAGATGAGTCGACAAGTCGGTCAGCGCCGCCAGCCAGGCCGGTGCCACCAGCGTATCGGCTGCCTCGATGACAAGCGCAATACCTTGCCGGATCTCTTGCAGCGCCAGGCGTCGCTGCTCGGGGTCCGCCTGTTCCAGCCAGTACTGCTCATGATGTTGCCAATGCTGCAGGCCCGAGGTGAGGCGTATAGCGGCATCGACCCCATTGACCACAGGCAAGGATTGCAACGCCAGCGGCTTGCCGAGCCCTGCCAACCGATAGCCGCGCTGCGCCTTGGATTGCGCGCCCAGCCTGACACCACCCAGCACGGTCAGCCGTTCTGCCAGCGCGAACAGGGCGCTGGCATCGCCGGATTTAAGCTCAAGTTCCAGTTCGTTGATGGCCGTTTTTCCCAGCGAGCCGACGATCTCGCCCTGATCCCAGGCCAGCTCGATCTCGGCTCCCTCGAAGGCAATCAGCCAGTGACGACGCAGGAAATCGGTACGGAACTGGGCAACCAGCTTGCCCTGAATCTCGTCGCGGACAGTCAGACTCGGGAAGATCTCGTCCGGAAAGGCAGATAGCCGCGGAACATCCCCATGCACAGGGGCATTATATTCAGGCCTGGCGTGCAATCCCCCCACCACCTGACCCCGGCATTTAATCGTCTGCTCGGCAAAATCGTCACTGCGACGAATGCGTAATCCCATTTCGAGCCAACGTAAATCCAGGGTCGGCGTATCAAAATAGACATTGCCAAGCTCCACCTGGGCATTGGATATAATTTCAATAGAATTCAGCAGGTTGGATAATGATTGTTGAATGTCTTGTGAGACAAAAAACTTTATCTCGATCTCAGTTTGCATAGTCATTCCGGGCTGGCAGGCAACTTGGGGGGGCATGATACTGAACGCGAGGATATAATGCCTGCGATACATCAGGATTAATTCACGGTTTTATTGATGGCGCAGTTCGGTTATCCTGCGCGCCTCATAACATCGTATCGAGTGTTTTTTCACCGACACAGGTTTGACCATGCCAGTAAATACTATTTTGGGGCTTTTTGCCAAGTCCCCCATCAAGCCGTTACAGAAGCATATCGTCAAGGTTCACGTGTGCTGCGAGCAGCTCATCCCCTTCTTTGATGCCGTGGCCGAAGACCGTTGGGAAGATGCCGAGAAGATTCGGGAACATATCGCCCAGCTGGAAAAAGAGGCGGACATCCTCAAACGTGAAATTCGTCTGAAACTGCCTCGTGGTCTCTTCCTGCCGGTCGCCCGTACCGACCTGCTGGAGCTGCTGACTCAGCAAGACAAGATTGCCAACCGTGCCAAGGATATCTCCGGTCGCATGCTTGGTCGTAAAATGGAATTCCCTGCCGAGATGCGCGCCGATTTCATGGCCTATCTCAAACGTTGTATCGATGCGACCGCCCAAGCCGAAAAAGCCATCGGAGAACTCGATGAGCTGCTCGAAACCGGCTTCAAAGGACGAGAAGTTGAAATGGTTGCCGAGATGATCCACCAGCTGGATCTTATCGAGGACGATACTGACACCATGCAGATCGGACTGCGCCAACAGCTGCAAGCCGTTGAGCAGAAGTACAATCCGATCGACGTTATGTTCCTCTACAAGATCCTCGAATGGGTAGGTGACCTGGCAGACCAGGCCGAGCGCGTTGGCGCCCGTCTGGAACTGATGCTGGCTCGTTCGTAATCGACTGACTGGGTAAACACTATTAATGGACATTATCGCGAATTACGGCACTACTCTGGTGCTCGTGGCGGCCTTGTTCGGCTTTTTGATGGCCTGGGGTATAGGCGCGAATGACGTGGCCAACGCCATGGGCACATCGGTCGGCACCAAGTCCCTGACCATACGTCAGGCAATCATCATCGCCATGATCTTCGAGTTTGCCGGTGCGTATCTGGCGGGCGGTGAAGTGACCGCCACCATCCGCAATGGCATCATAGATACCAATGCCTTTGCCGATACACCGGATCTGCTGGTGCTCGGCATGATCGCCTCTCTGCTGGCGGCGGGCTCCTGGTTGATCCTGGCCTCCTACTTTGGCTGGCCTGTCTCGACCACCCACTCCATCATTGGCGCCATCGTCGGTTTTGCGATGGTGAGCATTGGTCCGGAAGCGGTGCAATGGAGCAAGTTCGGCGGCATCGTCGGCTCCTGGATCATCACTCCGGCCATCTCCGGCATCATCGCCTACTTCATGTTCATCAGCGTGCAGAAGCTCATCTTCAACACAGATGATCCTCTGGCCAACGCCAAGCGTTACGTGCCCTTCTACATGTTCCTGACAGCGCTGGTGATCTGTCTGGTCACCATCAAGAAGGGGTTGACCCACGTCGGTCTGCACCTCACCGACGGCGAAGGGATCATGCTATCCGTCGCCATCTCCATCGCCGTGGCGTTTGCCGGCTGGCTCTACATTCGCGGCCAGAAGTACAATCCGCAAGATGACAGCAAGATGCACTTCGCCAACGTGGAGAAGGTATTTGGCATCCTGATGGTCATCACTGCCTGTGCCATGGCCTTTGCTCACGGCTCCAACGACGTGGCCAACGCCATAGGTCCGCTCTCTGCTGTCGCCTCCATAGTGGCGTCAGGTGGCGAGATCGCCGGTCAGTCCTCCATCGCCTGGTGGATCCTGCCCCTTGGCGGCATAGGTATCGTCATCGGTCTGGCGACCATGGGCGGCAAGGTAATGGCAACGGTCGGTACCGGTATTACTCACCTGACCCCGAGCCGTGGTTTCGCCGCCCAGCTGGCAACTGCCGCGACCGTGGTGATTGCCTCCGGTACCGGTCTGCCCATCTCCACCACCCAGACTCTGGTCGGTGCCGTCATGGGTGTCGGTCTGGCGCGCGGTATTGCGGCACTGAATCTGGGTGTGCTGCGCAACATAGTGGTCTCCTGGATCATTACCCTGCCCGCAGGAGCCATCCTGGCCATCGCCATTTTCTACGTCTTGCAAGCTTGCTTCTCTTGACGCAAGCCGCAGCAAAAAGCCCGGGTCACTGACCCGGGCTTTTTTATATCTGGCAGCAGAAGAAGCTACTCCTCGTCGATAAAAGTCCACTCGTCGCGCACCCGACTGATGGCATCGAGCCGGCGCTTGGCGAGCTGCTCGCGAATGGCCTCCCCCTTGAAACCGGCTGCCACTATCTCCTTCACGGGCACGGCCTGGGCCGCGCCGAACGCCTGTGCCACATAGTCGGGCTCGGCATAGACCCGCTCCTCGAAGCCGGTACGACCGTGGAAGTCGGCGCGGCAGGCGTCCAGCAGCTGGGCGAAACGCTCGGGTCTGCGCCAGGCATCCGCCTTGTCGAACACCTTGAGCAGGGTCGCGGGCTTGAGTTCGAAGGCGATGTGGATATGGGTGTGCAGATCGCTCACAAGCAACGCCAGATCGCGGCAGTCGTTCGGCACCCGAAAGCGCTCGCAAAAGTCGCGGATCAGCGGCAGTCCCTTCTGGCCATGCCCATGATGACTCGGCCAGAAGGCGGGCGGCGTCAGCCCCTTGCCAAAGTCATGACACAGGGCGGAGAAGCGCACCGCCAGCTCGGGGGAGAGACGACACGCCTGCGCCAGCACCATAAGCGTATGGATACCGGTGTCGATCTCCGGATGCCACTTGGCGGGCGCCGGCACACCGAACAGGGCGTCCAGCTCGGGGAACAGCGCCTTGAGAGCGCCACATTCGCGCAGCACCTCGAAGAAAATCTGGGGAGTCTCTCCCAGCAGCACCTTTTCCAGCTCCTTCCAAACCCGCTCCGGGGTCAGGTGGGCCAGCTCACCTGCGTCGGTCATCTCGCGCATCAGCGCCAGCGTCTCGGGGGCCACCACGAAGCCCTGGGCATGAAAGCGGGCGGCGAAGCGGGCAACCCGCAGGATGCGCAGCGGATCCTCGGCAAAGGCCGGGGAGACGTGACGCAGCATACGCTGTTCCAGATCCCGGATACCGCCGTAGGGGTCATGCAGCCTGCCCTCTTCATCCTCTGCGATGGCATTGATGGTGAGATCCCGGCGCAGCAGATCCTGCTCCAGCGTCACCTCGGGGGATGCGTGGCAGACAAACCCGGTGTAACCGCGGCCCTGCTTGCGCTCGGTGCGGGCCAGCGCGTACTCCTGCTGGGTCTTGGGATGGAGAAACACGGGGAAATCCCTGCCAACCTGGCTGAACCCCAGCGCCAGCATCTGCTCCACGGTCGCCCCCACCACCAGGTGATCTCGATCCCCTTGCGGCAATCCCAACAGGCGATCCCGCACTGCGCCCCCAACCAGATAAGTCTGCAATCTGCGTCTCCCTTGATAAACCTGCCCCGATTATACCGGTTTAGCCAGCAGAGACTATGCCTGCCCCCCGCCTCGTCGGCGATAACCCAGCCGTGCTGCAAACTACAGCTTTCGCCAGCAGGTGCACTGACCTCCCGGCCCACACCATGGCGGCACTTTCGATCCCTTGGCCCCGCTCAAAACGCCGAAGTGGAGCAAGGCAGGCGCCAGCCCCCCTTATGGCATCCGGGTCTTTGACATCCCAGTGGGGAGGCTTTAACCTGCCGCCCATAACAATGGAATGGATCCTTATGTACACACAGTTCTTCGGTCTGTCGGAGCCCCCGTTCTCCATCTCTCCCAACCCCAAATATCTCTATATGAGTGAACGTCACGGGGAAGCCTTGGCCCATCTCAACTACGGGTTGCAGGATGGCGGCGGCTTCGTGCTGCTGACAGGGGAAGTGGGAACCGGTAAAACCACCGTCTCCCGCTGCCTGTTGCAGCAGTTGCCGGCCGAGACCGAGATCGCCTACATCCTCAATCCATCCCTGACCGAGCGTGACCTGCTGGCGGCCATCTGCGACGAGTTCCAGCTGCCGTACGACAAGGATGCCGGTCTCAAGCTGCTGTTCGATCTCATTCGCGACCACCTGCTGGCCAACCTGGCGGCAGGCAAGCGCAGCGTTGTGCTGGTGGATGAAGCCCAGCATCTGCTGCCCGGTGTGCTTGAGCAGCTGCGTCTGCTCACCAATCTGGAAACCGACGAGAAGAAGCTGCTGCAAGTGGTGCTCATCGGCCAGCCCGAGCTGCAACAAATGCTGCGCCAGCCCCTGCTGCGCCAGCTGGCACAGCGCATCACGGCCCGTTACCATCTGCTGCCCCTTTCGCATCAGGACGTGGATGCCTATGTGCGCTTCCGGCTGCAGGTCGCAGGCTGTGTTCAGCCCATCTTTACTCCCAAGGCGACTCAGACCCTGCACCGCCTCTCCGGCGGCATTCCCCGCCTCATCAACCTCATCTGCGATCGCGCCCTGATCGCCGCCTTTGCCCGTGGCAGCCACAAGATAGTTCACGGCGACATCAGCCTGGCGGCCTATGAGGTGAGCGGCATTCGCGACGAGGGCACCTGGCAGTCCGGCCTCATGGTCGCTCTGGCGGGGGCCTTGCTGGTCGCCACCGGCTGGTGGGGCTGGCAGTTCTTCGGCTTCTTCCCCGAGCGCCCCGTGATCAAGGTGGAGGTGCCGGTCAAGGTGGATGACACCCCTGAGCAGCAGGAACAGCTGACCCGCGCCATCAATCAGGCGCTGGAACCGGACAGTGCCATGCAGAATCTCTACAAGGTGTGGGGTTACCAGACTGAACTGGAAGAGGCGACCTGCGACAACGCACCGCGCGCCGGCTTGCGCTGCCAGGAGGGCGACGCCTCGCTGGCGGATCTGCAGGCCCTGCAGCACCCGGCCCTCATCAGCCTGACCGACGAGACGGGCGGCATCTATTACGCAACCCTGGTCAGTCTGGGGCCGGACAAGGCCAACCTGCTCATCGGCAACCAGAGCTGGCAAGTGGACAGGCAGTGGCTGTCCGACTTCTGGGGCGGCAGCTACACCCTGCTGTGGCGCATGCCCAAGGGCGGCGTCGCCCTGATCGGCAACAATGCCGGCGCGACCCAGGTACAGTGGCTGGACAACGCTCTCAGCCGCGCCCTGCAACAGCCGGATCGCAAGGTGCGTCGCTTCGATGCCGAGCTCAAGAACAAGCTGCAACAATTCCAGCGCGAGCAAGGGCTCAATCCGGACGGCATAGCCGGCAGTAATACCCTGCTGCGTCTCAATGTGATGGCCGGTGAACCTATGCCCAGACTGGAAGATGAGTCCAAGCGCACCGGCACGCCGGCCAAACTGGATGCCATGGACGACGAGTCCATGGTCACACTGTCCGAGGAGGCTTCCTGATGTCTACCCTGCTCAAGGCGCTGCGCCGGGCCGATCAGCCCCAGTTTACCTCGCATATTCCGGCGATGGGGTTGCCCGTCACCCAGGAAGAGGAACAGAACCGGCGCTGGATCTGGTGGCTGCTGGCCCCCTTTGCTCTGCTGATGGGCGCTGGCGCCAACTATGGCTGGCACCTGCTCAACAACCGCCCCATCGAGAAGACAATCGAAGTGAAAGAGGTGGTCACCCCCCCCTTCGTTCGCATCGAGCCCAGGCCCATGATCACCCGCCCGCTGCCTCCGCCACTACCTGAACCCGTGGTGCGTCCGAGAGCAGTGCCCGAGAACAAAACGCCGGCTGCCGACAGCAGCCAGGGGCTTGCCGAGCGCATCATGAATGCCCTCAACAACACGCCGCTGATGGAAGAGGCTGTACCGCAGGCCCAACCCGAGGCGCAGGCCATGCCGATCAGCGCCCTGCCTCTGGAGCTGAAGCAACGGATCCCCGCCCTCTCCTACGGCTCCCACGTCTTCTCTTCCAATCCGGCCAAACGGGCCGTGATGCTGAACGGACGTGAGTTTCGCGAGGGCAGCGAGGTCGCCTCCGGGGTGACCCTGATCGCCATAGCACAGGACTACATCATATTGCAGGTGGCGGGTCAGAACGCCAGCCTCAAGGCACTGCAGGACTGGCGCGGCTGATCCCGTCACGACCACAACGCCGGCTCAGCCCCGCTGAGCTGGCATCCATTTCAAGAGGGAGCCTGAGAGCTCCCCTTTTTAATCAATAACATGAGAACCATGTGAGCAATTCAGACAACACCACTTTCGCCACCCGGATCCTCGACTGGTATCAGGTCCATGGACGCAAGACACTGCCCTGGCAGCAAGACAAGACCCCCTATCGGGTCTGGGTCTCCGAAATCATGCTGCAGCAGACCCAGGTCGCCACAGTGATCCCCTATTATCAACGCTTCATGGCCCGCTTCCCCGACGTGCAGGCCCTGGCTGACGCACCCATCGACGAGGTGCTGCACCACTGGACCGGGCTCGGCTATTACGCCCGGGCCCGCAACCTGCACAAGGCGGCACAGCAGATCCGCGATCTGCATGACGGCCTGTTTCCGGAACGGCTGGAAGAAGTGATAGCCCTGCCCGGCATTGGCCGCTCCACCGCAGGTGCTGTGCTCTCCCTGTCCCTTGGGCAACCCCACGCCATTCTGGATGGCAACGTAAAGCGGGTACTCACCCGCTGGCTGGCGCTGCCGGGCTGGCCCGGCCAGAAACAGGTGGAGAACGATCTGTGGGAGCTCGCCATCCGCCTCACCCCCAAACTCGGCGTGGCCCACTACAACCAGGCCATGATGGACATGGGGGCCACCGTCTGCACCCGCAGCAAGCCCGCCTGTGACCGCTGCCCGGTGCAGACCGATTGCCAGGGGCTGTCGCAGGGCAAGCCCACTGCCTACCCCAACTCAAAGCCGAAGAAGAGCATTCCGGCCCGCACCGGCATCATGCTGCTCATTCGTCACGGCGACGAGCTGCTACTGGAGAAGCGGCCGCCGCAGGGGATCTGGGGCGGGCTCTACTGCTTCCCGCAGGTGGAGTCACCAGCCGAAATCGACGGACTCTTGCAGCGGCTCGGGCTGAGCGGGCACGATTATCGGGAGCTGAGCGGATTTAGGCATACATTCAGCCACTTCCATCTCGATATTCAGCCTTTTCTGATTGAAATGGATGCGCCACCAGCCCCCCAGCTCATGGAAGCGGATAACCGACTCTGGTATAACTTACGCCATCCTGCAGAGGTGGGACTGGCAGCCGCCACGGCCCGCCTGCTTGCCTACCCGGACTTACAACCATAGAGGTCAACATGAGCCGTACTGTATTTTGCCAACGCCTGAAAAAAGAGGGCCCGGGCCTGGATTTCCAACTCTACCCCGGTGAACTCGGCAAGCGGATTTTTGACAACATCAGCAAGGAAGCCTGGACCGAATGGCAGAAGAAGCAGGTGATGCTGATCAACGAGAAGAAGCTGAACATGATGAACCTGGAGCATCGTCAGCTGCTGGAAAAAGAGATGGTGAGCTACCTGTTTGAAGCGGGCGAAGTGGCCATCGATGGTTATACCCCTCCCAGCCAATGAGTTGTACCTGTGAGCCAGCGACGGCTATGCATCTCTTAGCTCACAGCCAATGAATGACGGGCGGCTTCGCCGCCCTGTTTGAGGATCCTATGGGCCGAATTTTTTGGCTGCTTTGCACCCTGCTGTTTCTCTCTGCCTGCTCATCTTCCCCCAAGCCCAGCGGGAGCGAGGATGACACCCTGGTCAACGGCAAGGACATTCGCGGTTTCGAACACATGATCAGTGCGCTCTCCCATAACGTGAACGAGATATGGGGGCGTGAGGCGCTGTTTGCGGGCAAGTTTGACTATGTCAAATACACGGATCAATACAAGAGCCGTGCCCACATCGACTTCTCCAGCGGCCACATCATGGTGGAGACGGTCTCCGGACTCGACCCCCAGGCTCACCTGCGCCGCGCCATCATAGAGACACTGCTGACCCCGGACGATCCGGCTGAGGTGGATCTGTACTCCGATCGGGAAATCCTGCCCGGTGGCGAGCCCTTCCTCTATGGTCAGGTGCTGGACAATCAGGGGCAGCCGATCCGCTTCGACTGGCGCGCCGAGCGTTACGCCGACTACCTGCTCAGTACGGCGATGAAGAAACGCACTCTGGGGATCCGTACCATCTTCTTCGTCGATATTCCCATGGTGGCCAACCATGAAGACAAGCGGGGTTACAAGTACGCCAGCATCATTCGTCAAGCGTCCCGCAAGTACGGGGTGGCAGAGAGCCTGATCTATGCGGTGATCAAGACAGAGAGCAGTTTCAACCCCTATGCGGTCAGCCACGCCAACGCCTACGGCCTGATGCAGGTGATCCCGGCCACCGCAGGACGGGATGTCTATGTAAGGGTCAAGGGCAAGAATGGCCAACCAACCCGGGATGATTTGTTCAATCCGGCCTACAACATAGACGTGGGAACCGCCTACCTGCATCTGTTGCAGACCGTCTATCTGGCGGATATCCAGGACCCGCTCTCACGTCGCTATGCGGTCATCTCGGCTTACAACGGTGGTGCAGGCGGGGTGCTGAACACCTTCTCCAGCGATCGCAAAGCTGCGCCCGGCAAGATCAACCGGCTCTCGCCAGAGGTGGTCTACCAGATCCTGACAGAGCAGCATCCCAAGGCGGAAGCACGCCGCTACCTCTACAAGGTCAATCAGGCCGAAAAGGGGTTCAAGCGCTCGCTGGCTCGCACCGGCTAGCTGTGATCTCTCTGTAGGTTGTTCACTCGGGGCATTCCCGGAAAACTGGAGGCGCCAACCAAACCAATCATCCGAGGTGCCCCAGTGAACAACCATAAAAATGCCCGATTAACCGTCTTTGGTCGAC